>CALCBL010000300.1 GCA_937897495.1 uncultured Burkholderiales bacterium | reverse complement strand
CCGCCTTCGATGGCCTGTAAAAAGATATCACCGCTGTAAACCAAAATACCGGTAATGCCTGTGCTGGGGTTGAATTGTCTGGATTGCGCCAAAATAGATTCAATGACAGTGGGCTGTGGATCTACCACGCGGCTGGCATAAAGTAATCGAACCAACATGATCAGGCCTTTCTAGGAATTAACGCCAAGAACTCGCGGCGCAAGTTGGCATCTTTTAAGAACACACCGCGCATGACGGAGTTGATCATTTTGCTGTCCATGTCTTTGACACCGCGCCAGCCCATGCAAAAATGACTGGCTTCCATCACGATCGCCAAGCCGTCAGGTTGTGTTTTGCGCTGAATCAAATCAGCCAACTGCACAACCGCTTCTTCTTGAATTTGGGGACGTCCCATGATCCATTCGGCCAACCGAGCGTATTTGGAAAGACCAATGACGTTGGTGTGCTCGTTGGGCAAGACACCAATCCAGATTTGACCAATGACAGGGCAAAGGTGGTGGCTGCAAGCACTGCGCACCGTAATAGGACCCACAATCATGAGTTCATTGAGGTGCTCGGCGTTGGGAAATTCAGTAACTTCGGGGCTTTCTGTGTAGCGGCCTTTGAAGACTTCTTTCAAATACATTTTGGCCACACGCCGTGCCGTGTCTTGGGTGTTGTGATCGTTTTCAGTATCGATCACCATGCTGTCCAAAACGGTTTGCATTTTCTCTGTCACTTCATCGAGTAAGTGATCGAGTTCTCCGGGCTGAATAAATTCAGCAATGTTGTCGTTGGCATGGAAGCGTTTGCGGGCTGCCAAGACACGCTCGCGAATCTTCACGGAGACGGGCGTTCCGATATCCTCAGAGGGCAAGTTGACGGGAGCATTCATAAGCATCTGATGAAGAAATGTCAAAGCCAGATCCTAACAGCGATTGAAGCCACTTTACAGCATATGGGCATGTGCCAAAACAGCACACCCTTTGATCAATATCGGTGGCCGGTCAGCCAAATTGCAAACCGCATTAAACCAAATGCAACCCAGTCCATGCCTCTTTGAAATTGAGAGCGTTGAAGCAGCGTTTGGGGCATGATTCGCTGGCTTTTGAAGGTCATGGCCTGATCTAGGCCCTCCTGCAAGCGTTTTGCAAAGTAAGCATCGGCTACCACCACATTGGCCTCCCTGGCCAACAGCAAACTGAACGGGTCTAAGTTGGACGACCCTACGGTGGCCCATGGTTTTTCATGACTGGCATCGATGACGGCCACCTTGGCATGCAGAAAGCTTTCGGAGTATTCGTAAATCTCAACACCCGCTTCCAAGAGTTGCCTGTAAACAGGTCTGGCCGCATGATATTGCATGAAGTATTCATAACGTCCTTGCAAGAGCAAGCGCACGCGAACACCTCTTTGAGCCGCATGAATCAACGCTTGTCGCAATTTGCGCCCTGGCAAAAAATAAGCGTTTGCAATCACGATCTCATGGCGCGCCAAGCCAATGGCACGTCGATAAGCTTTTTCAATTTGTCCCCGGTTGAGCAAATTGTCACGCAGAAGCAAGCCCGCACGTGCCACCCAAGTGTCGCCATGTGCGTGCTGTGCATCGTGAATCCAAGGCAAGTGCATGCCCGCAGCCATGAAGGCGCTGTAAGCCTCTGGGAAATTTTGCTGCCTGACGTTTCGCACTGCTTGCATGCGCCACCACAATTGCGTCGCAGTCTCTTGAACCTGTTGCACCAACGCACCTTTTGCGCAGACGGCGTAGTCCAATCGGGGGGATTTTAAGGCGCCGTGTTTTGGATCGTGCAAGTCATCCAAGATGTTGATGCCGCCACAAAAAGCCAAATGGCCATCAATCACACACAGCTTGCGGTGCAACCTGCGCCACCGACTTGGAATGAGAAGGCCCATGGCGCCCAAGGGCGAATAAACTCGCCACTCTACGCCGGCCTGATCAAACCGAACCCGCCAGTCTTCGCTGAGTTTGGGTGTGCCCACACCATCGACCACCACCCACACCCGAACACCTCGGCGACCTGCACGTTCTAGCGCTGCGGCCACTTGAGCGCCATCACCATGAAAATCAAAGATGTAGGTTTCAAGTTGGACGTGCGATCGCGCCGCTTCCAATGCACGAATCAATTCTGGAAAAAACTCTGCGCCGCCCTTGAGCAGCTTAATTTGGTGACCATCGCGCAGAATGGAATGACTTTTCATAAATCAAACTGCGCCACCAAAGGCAAATGATCAGACATGCGCCGCCAGATTTTGCCGTGCGGCACCATTTGACTGACCGGCGTTAAGCCTTTGGCATAGACATGGTCCAGTTGAACGATCGGCAATCTTGAGGGGTATGTGGCATGTTTAGCGCCTTCGTACTCTCTCAAGTGATGGTCGCGCATCATGTTGGTAATGCGTGTTCCCCAGTCATTGAAGTCCCCTGCCACCAGCAAGGGAGCATCGCTTGGGACCTCTCGTTCAATGTAGTGTTGCAACTGCTCAATTTGGCGCACTCTGCTGGCCGGAATCAGGCCTAGATGCACCACAATCACATGCACATTGAGAGGCAAGAGGTCTTCCAATAGAGGCCTTAGTTCAGACTTAGGCCGCACCTCTCCCACCTGAATTTCGACATGCAACAGACCGCGCTGCTCAAACCGGTGGTCTGAGATATCGACATGGCGATGCGACATGACTGGCCAGCGAGACAGCAATGCATTGCCGTGTTCACCATGCCGCGTGTAAGCATTGGTTTTGTAAATAGACTCATAGCCAGGCGGTGCTAAAAACTCTGCTTGCGGCAGCTCTGGCCAATGCCTGAAGTATTTTTCTTCGCGTCGATGTACTTTTCTCACCTCTTGCAAACACACAATGTCGGCGTCCAATTGCTCGATGGCCAAACCTAAGTTGTGAATTTCCAAGCGACGTGCGGGGCCGAAACCTTGCACACCTTTGTGGATGTTGTAAGTGGCTACTTTTAAAAATGCAGACTTTTCTGTTTTCATCTCAGGCCTTCAAGCCAACTGGGCAGCATCAAGATGGCCTCGGCGTTGGAGGGCGAAAAACAAGCATCGGCAGCCTCTTTCCAAGGCAGCCATTTGTATGCTGTGTGTTCTGCGGGGCTGAGTTGAATAGGCATTTGACTGGGTAATTTCAAGCCAAAAACACGTTCTTTGTTGTGGCTCACATGAGGTGCATAACGATGACGCCAGGCAGGGTAAATTTCGTAAATATTCTCAAGCGCCCAATCGGTCAATTCATGTTCAGAATGCGTGGCAAGCAAGCCGGTTTCTTCCATGACCTCGCGGCAAGCGGTCTGATGCCAAGTCTCTTCTTCAAAATCTTTGCTGCCCGTGACGGACTGCCAAGTGCCCGCATCGGCTCTGCGAATGAGCAGAACCTCGGCTTCGATTGTGTAAATCACAACCAAAACCGATTCTGGAATTTTGTAAGCAGGACTGTCCATTGCCTGTTCATTCTGCATGAACTTTGCCTCCCTCTTGGAATTGTTCGGCAATTGTCCCAGAAGCACCTATGATCAAGCCATGCAAAGTACTCACCCCCTGAACCTTCATGACGCCTCAATGAAAACCGTTGCGACTTCCATCGCATGGCAAGAAAATGGCCACGCCTGTGAGGACGAATGGCGTAGCGAGCGCAGCGCGGTAGCCCCCAAGCGGGTTGTTTTGGCAGACGACACCCTCAGTGCTGACAGCGCCTACAGATTGGCGTGCGCGGGTACCGGCATGCTGTGGCGGGGTGATTTCCAAAATGCAAGGCTCCTGTTGCAAGCCTTGGCCAGGCGCTGCGATGCTCCCAAAAAAATCCGCCGAACCTCCAAAACGCATCCTGAGGTCAGTCACACCCCCGCAGAAAATTTCCACCTGCACCGTCAGGCGCAATCACAACGTGCACGCACATTGAGCATGATCTTGATTCAAGTCAATCCAGACCGGCAGATCAGCCTTCGGCGAGCGCCCGATTGGCGCAGCGCCATGAACGAAGCTTGGGGACCCGCAGGCACAACAGGCTGTGTGGCCTCTCTGCGCGAATTGCTGGGCTTGGTGGGTGCGCATGAGTGGCATCAAAAGGGCATGGAAATTTCGGCGCTAGGAAGCGCTCCCAACAACCGCATTCACCCAAGTTATGGCGTGTTCTCACCGGTGCGGGGCGAATACATTCAACTGGTGCTTGAGGCGCCCTTGCCCAGCTCAGAGCTGGCTTTTGACATCGGCGTGGGAACGGGCGTGCTGTCTGCCGTGTTGGCCAAACGCGGGGTCAAACGTGTTGTCGGCACCGACCTTGACCCACGTGCCATGGCTTGTGCCAAAGAAAATATTCAGCGTCTGGGCCTCAACAGCAAAGTCGAGTTAACTCAAACCGATCTCTTTCCTGAAGGCAAAGCGCCTCTGATCGTGTGCAACCCACCCTGGCTGCCTGCACGCGCCAGCGCGCCCATCGAGCGTGCCATCTACGACGAGAACAGTGGCATGCTCAAGGGCTTCCTGGCAGGCTTGGCCGCACACCTAGCGCCCAAAGGTGAAGGCTGGTTGATCTTGTCAGACTTGGCAGAACACTTGGGCCTGCGCACTCGCGCAGAACTGGAAGAATGGATTGCAGCCGGTGGCTTGAAGGTCATCAGTAAAACAGACATCAAAGCCGAGCACAAAAAAGCTCAAGACGAAACAGACCCCTTGCATGCGGCACGGGCTGCAGAGTTAACTTCTTTGTGGCGCTTAAGCGCAGCCTGATATGAAAAAAGCCGCTGAAGCGGCTTTTTGCTTGGTTTAGGCCTTCACGACATCTGGGTTGCGCACCCGAATGTGCAGTTCGCGCAATTGCTTTTCGTCCACGGGGCTTGGCGCTTGTGTGAGCAAGCATTGAGCGCGTTGTGTTTTGGGGAAAGCAATCACATCTCGAATAGAGTCTGCGCCCGTCATCAGAGTGATGATGCGGTCTAAGCCGAAGGCCAAACCACCGTGGGGTGGCGCGCCATACTGCAGCGCATCGAGCAAGAAACCAAATTTGAGTTGTGCTTCATCCGGCGTGATTTTCAAGGCATCAAATACTTTTTGCTGTACATCTGCGCGGTGAATACGCACCGAACCACCGCCAATTTCCCAGCCGTTCAAGACCATGTCATAGCCTTTGGCAATGCACTTCTCGGGGGCTGTGACCATCCAGTCTTCGTGACCGTCTTTGGGCGCGGTAAAAGGATGGTGCACAGCGGTGTAGCGCTGTGATTCTTCGTCGAACTCGAACATGGGGAAGTCGACCACCCACATCGGTGCCCAACGGTTTTCGAACAAGCCCGATTTTTTGGCAAATTCGCTGTGGCCAATTTTGAGGCGCAATGCGCCGATGCCATCGTTGACCACTTTGGCTTTGTCGGCACCGAAGAACAAAATGTCGCCGTCTTGGGCGTTGGTGCGTTTCAGAATTTCGGCAATGGCGGCATCGTGCAAATTCTTCACGATGGGGCTTTGCAAACCGTCACGGCCTTTGGCCACTTCATTGACCTTGATCCAAGCCAAGCCTTTGGCACCATAAATTTTGACAAACTCGGTGTAGCCATCGATTTCACCGCGGCTGATTTCGGAGCCGCCCGGCACGCGCAATGCCACCACGCGGCCACCTGGGGTGGTGGCGGGTGTGCTGAATACTTTAAAGTCGACATCGCCCATGATGTCCGTCAGTTCAGTGAATTCGAGTTTCACTCGCAAGTCGGGCTTGTCTGAGCCGAAGCGGTACATGGCTTCTGAGTAGGCCATGACGGGGAAATTTCCCAAATCAATGCTCAAGACTTTGGAAAAAATCTGCTTGATCATTTCTTGGAACATGTCCCGAATTTCTTGTTCGCCCAAGAAGGACGTTTCAATGTCAATCTGGGTAAATTCTGGCTGACGGTCAGCGCGCAAGTCTTCGTCGCGGAAGCACTTGGTGATTTGGTAGTAGCGGTCGTAGCCGGCCACCATGAGCAATTGCTTGAACAACTGGGGCGATTGTGGCAGCGCAAAGAAATGGCCATCGTGCACACGACTGGGCACCAAGTAATCGCGCGCACCTTCTGGCGTGCTCTTGGTCAGCATGGGCGTTTCAATGTCAATGAACCCATGCTCATCCAAAAACTTACGGGTTTCCATGGCCACCTTGTAGCGCAGCATGAGGTTGTTTTGCATGTAAGGACGGCGCAGATCGAGCACTCGGTGTGTGAGGCGCGTGGTTTCTGACAGGTTGTCGTCGTCAAGCAAGAAAGGGGGCGTGACTGACGGATTCAGCACCGTGAGTTCGTGGCACAAAATTTCAATCTTGCCACTTTTGAGACCGTCGTTGGTGGTGCCTTCAGGGCGGGCACGCACCAAGCCTTTGATCTGGATGCAAAACTCATTGCGCAAACCTTCAGCGGTTTTGAACATGTCGGCGCGGTCGGGGTCGCACACCACTTGCACATAGCCTTCGCGATCACGCACGTCAACGAAGATCACGCCACCGTGGTCACGACGGCGATTGACCCAGCCGCACAAGCTGACGGTTTGGCCCATCAGGGCTTCGGTAACAAGACCGCAGTAGTGTGAACGCATTGACATGGGAAAAGTTCTTTCAATTGAAAATCAGTTGGCATTCAGCCAATTCAAACGGATGGAGAGGTCTCTGCTTTGACTGGCAAGGCATCGGGGCCGCCTGGCACCACCACACCCATTGAGATGATGTACTTGAGGGCATCGTCCACGCTCATGTCCAACTCCACCACGTTGGCTTTGGGCATGATGAGAAAGAAACCAGAGGTTGGGTTGGGCGTGGTGGGCACATACACGCTCACGCAATCGCTGGGTAAGTGGCGGGCCACTTGACCACTCGGCGCACCCGTTAAAAATGCAATGGTCCAAGAGCCTTGATGAGGGTATTGCACCAAAAGGGCTTTCGAAAAAGCATTGCCACTGCCTGAAAACAAAGTGTCTGCCACTTGCTTCACGCTGGAGTAGATGCTGTTCACCACTGGAATTCGAGTAATGACCTTGGACCACTGACGCAGCAACCATTGACCAAAAATATTGGTCACAAACAAACCCGTGAAATAGATCACAAGGGCCACCAAAATCACCCCCAGACCGGGCATGTGTCGCAATGACTCCGCCACGCTGTGAATACCGGGAATCACGGCATCGAGGGCGCCTAAAACGGCCAAGAAAATGCCGTCCATGGTGCCCACCAACCAGGTTAGCAACCATACCGTCACACCCATGGGCAACCACACCAGAAGGCCAGTCAACAAGTAATGGCGAATTTTCAAATTCATTTTGGGAACCTCAATGGCAAGCGCATGAAGCGGCACATGCAGCAGACGCTGATGGGGTACTTGATTCACCGGCTGGCTTTGCACCGCCAGCATCTGACGGCTTGGCAGCGCCAGCGTCAGCAGGACTTGCACTGACTGCGTCTGCAGTAGCTGGCGCGGAAGTGCCGGACGACCCACCTTTGAAATCAGTGGCGTACCAACCTGAGCCCTTGAGCTGGAAACCAGCGGCTGTCAGTTGTTTATTGAAAGTAGGCGAACCACAGGAAGGGCATTTTGTCAGGGGGTCATCTGACATCTTTTGCAAAACATCCTTGGCATGGCCACAGGATTCACACTTGTAGGCGTAGATGGGCATGTTGAAGGTTCTCGCTTGGCAATCACAAAACCTTCAATTATAGGTGGGTCCCTTGCAAAACATGGTGGGCGCCGTGCTTGTTTTTCATGACTTGCGGAGCCAAGGAGCCTATGAGCATGCCTGCCAAGCTGGCCAAAACACCCGCCAACTGGGCAGGAAATTCTTCACCTGCGGGGGTCACCCGCCAAGCTGGCCAAAACACCCGCCAACTGGGCAGGAAATTCTTCACCTGCGGGAGTCATGAGCAATAAAAGCCATGTCGACAATCCGAACGCGATAGACAAAATAGCACCTTGGGTGGTGGCTTTTGCCCAATAGAGACCAAAGAGCAAGGGTATGAAGGCTCCGACCAAGGTTACTTGGTAAGCACCAGAAACCATTTCATAAATGGAACTGCCTTGCATTTGAATGGCATACAACAAGACCAAGGCGCTGAACACCAAAACTGTGACGCGCATGGCCAACAAGGACTGTTTGTCGCCTTGGTGCGGAAAAAACTGTCGCCAAATGTTTTCAGTGAATGTGACGCTGGGCGCCAGCAAAGTGGCAGATGCACACGACTTGATGGCCGATAACAAAGCGCCAAAAAACAGCACTTGCATGATAAATGGCATTTGTGTCATGACCAAAGTTGGCAAAACCTTTTGAGGATCTTCTTCAATGAGCTGGGCTGCCTGCTCGGGCATGATGATCAGCGCACTGACCACCAAAAACATGGGCACAAACGCAAACAAAATGTAGCAAATGCCGCCAATGATGGGGCCCTTGGTGGCGGCATTCAAACTGTTGGCCGACATGACACGCTGAAAAACGTCTTGTTGCGGAATGGAGCCAAACATGATGGTGATGGCAGCCGCCAAGAAAAACAAAATGTCTTTCATGTTGGGCTCAGGCAAAAACTTGAACAGGTCTTGGCTGACGGCCAAGGCGATGACTTTGTCTGCACCACCGGCTTGATCACCGGCATACACCGCCAGTACCGCCAGGCCTACAACCAAAATAATCATTTGCATGAAGTCCGTGATGGCCAC
>CALCBL010000299.1 GCA_937897495.1 uncultured Burkholderiales bacterium | reverse complement strand
CATGTCTGTGTACTCGTGGGTTTCGCCAGCCACAGCAGAGGCTAGATTTTGACGTGTGGAGCCAATCGGCATGCCAGTCGCTGGATCGCCAGACTGCTCGAGAAACTCGAGGTGGCCGTGAGCATGACCGGTTTCGCCTTCAGCGGTAGAGCGGAACAAAGCGGCAACGTCGTTCTGACCTTCAATGTCAGCTTTGTTTGCGAAGTACAAATAGCGACGGTTGGCTTGAGACTCGCCTGCGAAGGCGTCTTTCAGGCATTGTTCCGTGCGCGAGCCTTTAAGTGCTGCCATGGTTAATCTCCTTGATATTGAAAAAATGCTTTGACCGATTTGTCAAAGACAAGTTAAGGATAGCCATAACTTGTGAAGGCTTCATTGCATTTCTCAATAGGCTTGATTGATGAAAGCTAATAGATTAGTAGTTACCCTAGGCATCAATCATTTTGTTCGTCTATCAAATAGTCCAAGTCATGATGAGAAATTCAAACAGCTGTATGTATGACCAATATGAATTGGTCATCAAGTCGTTGAGTTCCTCAGTAACCTCAAAGCCAACGGCCCGAGCATGACGCCGGCTGCCAGCACACCAAACGCAGCCAGCCATGCTTGTGGATCTTGAGTGCCGCCATGAGAATCTAATGCCAGTCCGACCATCCAGCCCGACAAAGCCGATAGCCCAAACCCAACAGTGGAATGCATGGCTAAAGTCAAGCCCTTAAATTGAGGCTGTGCATAGGACATCATTCCGGCAGTCAGTGATCCAGAGTCGGCTGGTACTGTCACGGCATAAATAAAAATCAAAACCAATATCACCCAAGCAGAACCACCTGCCAAAACCCCAATAGACAATGCTGTCAGGGCTGAGATCACCTGGATCCAACTAATGGCTCTGGCTCGTCCAAAACGCAAAGACAACTCATTTCCAAGGATGCTGGCCGGCATGGCCAGTAAGGAGGCCAAAAAACTCACTGTCATGGCATCTGGCAAAGAGTCGCCCTGATGACGTGAAATGACAAAGGTCCAAAACGCAACAAGCCAGGTTCTGAATCCATACAACTCGAAACAATGCGCGCCATAGCTCAAGATATAGGCCATTGCAGGACGGTTTCGCAATACGGGGCGAACATCCAAAAGATGACCCTCTTTTGTAATAGGCAATACAGGCTTCATCCGCCAAGCCACAAAGGCCATGATGAGAGGGCCCAGACCTGTGATGCCGAAGGACCATCGCCACCCATAGGCATCGGCAACAAGTTGCGATACCAAAAAAGAAAAACCTACCCCCATTGAATAGCTGGCGGTGTACAAAGTAATACTGCGCGAGGCGTCAGCAGTTTCCAATCGATCAGTCAAAGCACGCAAGCCCGGCATGTAGGCCCCAGCAAAGCTTGCGCCCGCCAAGCCCCAAATGAATAACCCTGTTACCCAACTTGTGGCAAACAATGCGAAGGCCAGCGTGCTCAGTCCGCTGCACAATGAGCCAAGCAGCAGAATACGCCTTGCATCGTAGCGGTCAGTTAAGGAACTCAAAAATGGCACTGCAAGCATATAACCCGCTGCAGAGGCTGATGCAAGCAATCCTGCTTGGGTATTTGTCATTCCCCACAAAGGAATCAGGTACTGAACCATGACAGCGGGCACCACCACATGCGGTAACAAATTGCCTATTTGTCCTATGCACATGGCCCAAACCAGGGCCTTAGCTTGCAATGTTTTCAAACCTGCGGCCTACCAAGCGGCTTCTAAAATACGACGAACATCTGCTGGCCCGTGTATTTTTCGAGGATTACTGTGAATCAAACGGTCGTGCATTGAATTTTGTGCAATCAAGTCCAACATTTCAGCTTTGACGCCCACCTCCCTTAACGTGCTTGGAAGACCCAGTTGAGCCACCAACTCTGATACAACATCGCAGGCTGGCTTGTGAGGTTCACCCAAGGCTTCACTGACCAACTTTTGCTGTAAACCGTTGATGCTCTGATTGAAGCGCAATACATGGGGCAACATGACGCATGACGTATAGCCGTGCGGCACACCTGCAGTTCCGCCCAATATGTGACCAATACCGTGACTGGCACCTTTTTGTACACCGGCACTTGACCCAATGATTGACATCCATGCTCCCAATTGACAATCAAGACGGGCTGCCAGATCTGAGGGGTCTTTTTTGACAGCGCGCAAGCCTCTGCCAAGGAGACGCAATGCCTGAAAAGAAGTGGCCTCAGAAATGGGTTGAGGATTGATGGAGCACAAATCTTCGACAGCATGATCCAATGCGCGAATGCCTGTGGAGAGCCAAAGCCATTCAGGGGTGTGCAGTGTCAATGCAGGGTCCAAAATGACCGATCGAGGTGATGCTTTTGCATGCAAAAAGTTCTCTTTCATGCCTCTGACCGTATCTGTACAACCAGCCAGTGCGCTGAATTCTCCAGCCGAAAGCGTTGTAGAAATCACAGAACAAGGCACGGTGGGCGGTAAAAACTCTGGCCGCTCTATTTTTCCATCAGCGTGCACGATGGTTGCCAGTCGGTCTAGATCTTGTGCCGACTCAATACCATTGCTCATACAAAGCGTGAGCATTTTTCCAGCATCTGTCATGGATCCGCCGCCCAGCGTGAGGATCAAATCGGCTTGAGCCTGTTGCGCTTCCTGTGCTGCCTTGACGACAGCAATGCGGGGAGTGTGAGCGGGCATTTCATGAAAAAGACCGACACAACGCGAACCCAAAACGGTTCTAAGTTGATTAACCACTTCAGTATCACGGTAAAGGCTGCCACTGCTCAGGACGTAAACACGCTGAGCGCCTACCGTTTCAAGCTCTTTTGAAAGCGCTTGTTCAAAGGGCGTACCAAAAATGACCCTTTGGGTATTGGGATAACTGTAAATGCCTGTACGCATCATATTCCTTATGAGGTGACGGATTTAGGATTCCCGCCATCATCGCTTAATGACAGCCAACCGGAGTCACCTATTTGTATATTGCTTCCTTGACATTCGTTGAAGGCAGTATAAAGATAGAACGAATCCAATTCAGCAGAGAAAGAATGACATGCATGATTTTGTTTTTCCTGCGGTGAGCTTGCCAGAGAGTGCCAGCTTACTCAGACAGCAAGTTCGCGATTTTCTCAAAAAAGAGAGGGATGCAGGCACATTCACCCCTCGCAAAAACTCATGGTCCGATGGCGATGCAGAGTTCAGTCGCAAGTGCGGACAAGCCGGTTACATCGGCATGGTTTGGCCTAAAAAATACGGCGGTCAAGAAAGAACAGCACTCGACCGGTATGTCATGACGGAAGAAATGTTGGCGGGTGGTGCGCCTGTAGGAGCGCATTGGGTGGCAGATCGACAAAGTGGCAACCAAATTTTGCGCCATGGCAGCGAACGTGCTCGCCAATTGATCTTGCCCAAAATTGCAGCAGGGGAATGCTTTTTTGCAATCGGAATGAGTGAGCCAGACTCTGGGTCTGACTTGGCGGCAGTTAGAACGTCTGCAGTCAAGGCTGAAGGTGGCTGGAAAATCACAGGCACCAAAGTCTGGACCAGCAGTGCACACAGAGCACACTACTTAATCGCTTTGGTTCGCACAGCACCCAAAGAAGAAAACCGCCATGCTGGCATGACGCAGTTTATTGTTGACCTGAAATCACCAGGTTTGAAGTTAAGTCCCATTCTTAACATCTACGGCGCCCACGACTGGAATGAAGTTGTTTTTGACGAATGCTTTGTGCCTGACGACATGGTCGTCGGCGAAGTGGGTGGCGGCTGGAACATGGTCACCAGTGAATTGGCTTTTGAGCGCTCCGGGCCTGACCGATTCCTCAGCACGTACCAACTTCTTCTGGCGTCCATGGAGCAGTTGGCAGAAAAGCCCGATGCTCGATCAGTCAATGAAATTGGACGCTTTGTTGCGCACCTGACCACTTTGCGACGCATGTCAACTTCGGTGGCAGGCATGCTGACAAAGGGAGAGAAACCTATTTTGGAGGCGGCTCTGGTGAAGGATATCGGCACTGCATTTGAACGAGAAATTCCCGAGATTTTCCGTCAACTGATTCCTTCAGAACCGCTTATGGACAACGAAAGTCTCGACTTCGATGCCTTGTTGGGAATGTCGACTCTCAAAGCGCCAGGCTTCACCATCAGGGGCGGTACACGCGAAATATTGCGGGGAATGATTGCAAAAGGATTGGGGCTGAGATGAGTGACATTCGAGATGATCTGGAAAAAACAGTTGACCGCATCTGTGAAGAGCAGTGCCTTAAAGAAGTCTTCATGTCGAGCGAGGCAGGCGTTTGGCCACAAGCCCTTTGGCAGGCTCTTGAAGAAGTGGGACTGCCGCAAGCGTGTTTAAATGAAGCGCAAGGCGGCAGTGGCCTGTCCTTTGAAGATGCAATGTTTGTTTTACGGCGCAGTGCTTACCATGCCGCACCTGTTCCCTTGGCCGAAACTTTTTTGGCCAGCCGTTTACTAAGCGCGGCGGGCCTGAAGGTTCCTGAAGGTGTTTTATCAGTCAGCGTATCCCATGCCAAAGACAGCTTGGAGCTTAATGGGAGTCAAAGCACCCCCACCCTATCGGGTCATGCCCACCGAATTCCTTGGGGCTTGTCTTGCGATCATCTGGTTGTGGTGGCGCACCGAGATTGGCAGCCCTATG
>CALCBL010000298.1 GCA_937897495.1 uncultured Burkholderiales bacterium | reverse complement strand
CTGCTTCGCATTGTGTTTCGATCATGTATTTCGATGAGGCGAGATGGGAAGAAAGTCCAACTAGGTTTTCAGATTAACTGCACAAAGCTTTAATGTCGTGGGGGACTGCAATGGCTTTAATGCGATCTGGATCTTCTGGGTGCTTAATGCAAAACGCTCGAACCTCAGTGCCTTCGCACAATACGGTCTCGCCGCGCATGACCACATGTTTGTGGACAAAGGTTTTATCACGCCACTCTTGCACACTGGTGTGAATTTGAATGGTTTCGCCATAAGTGGCAGTGCGAACAAACTTGGTGTTGATTTCTAGCAAAGGCGTACCAATGATGCCGGTGGTTTTCACCAATTCTCGCCAAGGTTGAACGCCGCACTTCACAAAGAAGTTGAGGGACGAGGCATCCATCCATTTGGAAAAATTGGGAAAGAACACGATGCCTGCGGGATCGCAATCACCGAACATCACCTGAACTTCGTAAACAACTGTTTTGCTCATGTGGGTCTTTCTTGCAATGGCTTAACGAGGTGCCATGCGCAATGCGCCATCTAAGCGAATCACTTCGCCGTTCAAGTGGCCATTGCTCACAATGTGCGCGGCCAACTGGGCAAACTCTTCGGGTTTGCCAAGGCGTGAAGGGAAGGGGATGCTGGCGGCCAATGAAGCTTGCACAGGTTCGGGCAATGTTTTCAGCAAAGGCGTTGCAAAGATGCCGGGGGCGATGGTGCAAACACGAATACCATGCTGCGCCAAATCGCGCGCCATGGGCAGTGTCATGCCGGCTACACCTGCTTTGGAAGCGCTGTAGGCTTGCTGGCCAACTTGACCATCAAAGGCCGCAACGGAAGCCGTAAAAACCATGGCACCACGTTCGCCGTCTTCCATGGGGTCAAGCTTGGCACAAGCTGCAGCAAAAACGCGTGCTGCGTTGTAGGTGCCAATTAAATTGACATTGACCACTTTGGCAAAGTCTTCCAAAGGTGCAGGGTTGCCATCTTTACCCACAATGCGTTTGGCGGTGCCAATGCCAGCAATTTGCATCAAGATGCGCGCACCCCCTTGGGCTTTCGCGGCTTCGGCGACAGCATTTTCCATGCTTGCGGCGTTGGTCACATCGCAGTGAATGGCAATGCCACCAATGGCAGATGCCACCTTTTGCGCATTTTCAAGATTCAGGTCGAGCACCGCTACTTTGGCACCCAACCTAGCCAATTCACGGGCGGTCGCTTCGCCCAGTCCAGAGCCACCACCGGTGACCAATGCGCTCATGCCTTGAATGTTCATGTTTGACTTTCAAAAATAAATTAAAGGGTGGGCTTCAAAATGAAGTGCAATCGATCTTCATGCAATGCCGCTACGGTGTCTGCGCGATGAGTCAAAACTGAGCGCTGATTGATGGAGCCCTTGTCTGTAATCTCACCCTTGTCAATGGTGGGCGGTTCAGACAACAAGCACATGCGAGCAATGCGGTTGGCGCTGCCAGTTGCCGTCTTGGACAGTTCGTTGATGAGATTCTGAAAATGAGCCAAGACGGGTGCGCTGCCCAGGACATCTGCCAAAGGTGCGTCGGCGGCGAGGCCACTTAAGGCTCGCACAGCAGGCGTTGGAAACACCATGGCACCGACTTCTTTCAGATTGATGCCAGTCAGTACCACGTCTTGAACGTAAGGTGCACCTGCTGCAATGATCTTGCCTCGCAATGGGCCTACGCTGACAAAAGTGCCTGTGGCCAATTTGAAATCTTCTGCAATGCGGCCGTCAAATTTGAGGCCTAAATGCACATCGGTTTCGTCAATCCATTTGACGGCGTCGCCTGTGCAGAAGAAGCCTTCGTCGTCAAAGGCGCCTTTGGTTTCTTCTTCGTTGCGCCAGTAACCTGGCGTGATGTTGGGGCCGCGATATCGCACTTCGGTTTTGCCACCCATGTCGACCAGTTTGAGCTCCAAACCAGGTGTGGGGACGCCCAAGTCGCCGGCAGACACATTGGGGTTCGTTACGAAAATACCAAAAGGGCCAGACTCAGTCATGCCAAGGCCTGTGCCCATCACAATGCGCTCGCCAATTTCACGCTCTTGCGATTCATACAAGCTGTCCCAAATGGGTTGCGCCAAGGCGGCGCCTGCGTAGAAAAACATTTGTACACGTGAGAGCAAAGTTTTGCGCAGAAGGTCGTCTGTTTTCATGGCCAAAGCAATGGCTTCAAAGCCAGTGGGCACGTTAAAGTAAACCGTGGGGGCGATTTCGCGCAAATTTCGCAATGTCTCGTGCATGAGGGTGGGCGTGGGCTTGCCGTCATCGATGTACATGGTGCCGCCATGAAACACCACCATGCCAAAGTTGTGGTTGCCGCCAAAGGTGTGATTCCAAGGCAACCAATCGACCAAGACCAAGGGCGCTTCAGCCAACACAGGCATGGACTGCATCATTTGTTGTTGGTTGGCGCACCACAAACGCTGAGTGTTGATCACGGCCTTGGGCATTTTGGTAGAGCCGCTGGTGAATAAGAATTTCACAATGGTGTCGGGGCCTGTTGCGGCAATGGCGGCGTCCACTTGAGATGTGGCGGGTGTTTGGCACAAGGCTTCGAATGAAGTGACTTGTTGGCCTTCGATGCCGCCCTCGTTCATGACAATTTCCATGTCGCTGGAAACAGTGGCAGCAATGGCTTTGGCATAACGTGTATCGCTGGCAAACACCATGCCTGGCGTGACCGTTCGCAACACATGTTTCAGTTTGTCGTAGTCTTGACTAATCAGCGAGTAAGGAGGTGATGTAGGGACGAAAGGGACGCCTGCCACCATGCAGCCCAAAGCCAACAAGGCATGCTCCAAACTGTTCTCGCTCAATATGACCACGGGCCGTTCTGCATTCAGACCGCGGTTGATCAAGGCCTGAGCAATGTTGCGCGCTGTGGCCCAGGCTTGCGCATAAGTGACGTGGCGCCAGTCGCCTAATGTGCCATCGGCCAATTTAACGCGGCGCGCAAACAAGGTTTGATTGGGTTTGTTTGTAGCCCAGTGTTGAAAGCGATCTGTGAGCCGATCAGGATAGGCTTGCAGTTCTTGATCGGCCTTTAAATAATGCGTGCCAGGTACGCCGTCCTTGAGCGTCACGCGAGTGACGCCGAAACGCAGAGGTCTAAATTTGGGTGTGCTCATGTTTGATTCCGAGATTCTGTCTTTGTGAATTTCAAACGTGGGCTTTTAGCTCTTTTGAACTTTGGCAGCTTTGCCTTCTAAGAATGCCTTGACACGCGCTTTGGCTTCGGGAGCTGCTTGAGCGATAGAAGAGATAAGTGCTTCAGTGAGATAGCCATGATCAGCTGGCTGCTCGGCAATGCGGGGAAGTGCGTGCATCAAGGCGTAGTTGGTCAGAGGGGCATTGGTGGCAATGCGTTGCGCCAAATCCAATGCTTTTTCCAAAGCTGTGCCTGTGGGTACATGGTATTGGGCCAAACCAATTCGCTCGCCGTCTAGTGCGTTGTAGACGCGACCCGTGAGCATCATGTCGGTCATGCGTGCCACACCAATCAATTTGGGAATGCGAACAGAGCCGCCGCCACCCACAAAAATACCGCGTGTGCCTTCAGGCAGGGCATAGAAGGCGCTGTCATCTGCGACCCGAATGTGGCATGCGCTGGCCAGTTCTAAACCGCCGCCCACCACCGCACCGTGAAGCGCTGCCACAACTGGAACGCTTCCCAGTTGAATGGCATCCAAAGCCAAGTGCCAACTTCGCGAATGGAATACACCTTGTCCCGCATCGCGTTCTTTCAATTCAGACAAATCAAGTCCGGCGCAAAAGTGATCGCCTTCGCCATGAACCACCGCAGACTTGGCTGCTTCGGGCAAGTTTTGAAAGACATCTCGCAAGGCTTCTACCAAACCATCGTTCAGTGCATTGCGTTTGGCAGGACGGCTTAAACGCACCACAGCAACAGCGCCAATCATTTCAAAGTGAATGCCGTTGGTTTGGGCGCGTTGCAGCAAGGGATGGAGATTTTGAGTCATGATGGAGGGTCAATGCGACTTTACAAAAATGCAAAGTTTGATTAAAAAGGTTATTATCAATAACTATATTGTCTTTCTATGCTGCATTAAAAATCACAGGGTTTTCCCGAATTTCTGAAAGTATTTATGAACCACCAAGACCTGATTGCAATTGACATTCATACGCATGCCGAAGTGAGTTGCTGGAATCCTTTCGACAATTACGGCGAGGAATACGACCGCGCGGCCGACAAGTTTTTTGGCAGCAATCGGCGCCCTACCATTGACGAAACAGTGGCTTATTACCGCGAACGAAAAATCGGCTTGGTCATGTTCACTGTCGACAGCGAATCACAATTAGGCCGCCGTCGCATTCCCAACGAAGAAATTGCCAAAGCTGCGCGAGACAACAGCGACATGATGATTGCCTTTGGCAGCATCGATCCTCACAAAGGCAAGATGGGCGCGCGCGAAGCCGAGCGCTTGATCAAAGAAGAGGGCATCAAGGGTTTCAAATTTCACCCTACCGTTCAGGGCTACCACCCCTACGACAAAATGGCTTGGCCCATTTACGAGGTGATCAACGAACACAAGTTACCCGCTATTTTTCACACAGGCCACAGTGGCATTGGTTCTGGCATGCGATGCGGTGGCGGTTTGCGCTTGGCCTACAGCAACCCCATGCACTTAGACGATGTGGCCATCGATTTTCCCGATATGCAAATTGTGATGGCACACCCCAGTTTTCCTTGGCAAGACGAGGCGCTCAGTGTGGCCACGCACAAGCCCAATGTTTGGATTGATTTGTCGGGCTGGAGCCCGAAGTACTTTCCAAAGCAATTGATTCAGTATGCCAACACGCTTTTGAAAGATCGCATTTTGTTTGGCAGCGATTACCCCCTCATCACACCTGAGCGGTGGATGAAGGATTTTGAAGTAGCCGGTTTCAAAC
>CALCBL010000297.1 GCA_937897495.1 uncultured Burkholderiales bacterium | reverse complement strand
GGCTCATGCCAATCAAGTTTTGTCGCACCCTATGGGTGGTGTGTTAATTGAGGGCTTTGGAAGAAACCGAAATTACTACAAAGATGCCTTAGACAAACTGGGCATCAAAGCCAATTTAATTCGGGTAGGGCAATTCAAGTCCGCAGGTGAACCTTTCGTTTTGAATGCGCCATCTCAGCAAGCCTTAAAAGCAGAAGCGCACGTATACGATGCCTTATGGGCTTTGTACACAGGTGGCGTAGAAAAGGCGCGCAATTTACCTGCAGACAGCATCAATCAAAACATGGGTAAGCTGCCTGATGCGTTAATCAAGGTTAAAGGCAATGCAGCCCAGTTGGCCCTAGATTGGAAGTGGCTCGATGGACTGCAGACTTTTGAGTCATTGCGTGAAACGCTCATCAAAGAAGTCGGCAACGACGAAGACATTCAATCTTTCCGCCAGGTTGGCTGGAAAGATTACCTCGTCTCTGAAGTTAAAAAGGTCAAGGGAGATCACATTGCCATTATTGTTGCCGAAGGAGAAATTGGCGATGGCCGTGCGCCTGCTGGAAAAATTGGAGGCATCTCTACTTCAGAGCGCATTCGAAAAGCGGCTGAAGATAAAGAAGTCAAAGCCATTGTGCTTAGAGTCAACTCACCCGGTGGAAGTGTTTTGGGCTCAGAGCTTATTCGTGAGCAGTTGCAAATTGCCAAAGACAAAGGCAAGCCCATCGTGGTTTCCATGGGCAATTTGGCGGCATCTGGTGGCTATTGGATTTCAATGGCGTCCGATGTGATCATTGCCGATCCAGCTACCATCACAGGCTCAATTGGTGTGTTCGCCATGTTGCCTACAGGCGAAGGGTTAATGAGCAAAATTGGCGTGAACACGGGTGGATACCAAACCAGTTGGCTTGCCGGTGCTTACGACCCTAGAAAAGCGCTAGACCCTCGCATGCAATCTTTGGTGCAATCGAGCGTTGAACACATCTATGCCGATTTCATTGGCAAGGTGTCGCAAACTCGCAAACTCGAGTTGGCCAAGGCTGATGATTTGGCGCAGGGCAGAATTTGGACAGGTGCTCAGGCGGTTGATCACAAACTCATTGACCGGCTTGGTAGTTTTTCTGATGCTGTGGAGGAGGCCAGAGCCAGAGTATCCAAACTCGATGGTGCAAGCAGCAGCAAAGAACTTCCAATTAAGTATGTTGGACGAAAAATTTCACCCATCGAAAAATTTGTCCAAAAATTCATGGGCCAGTCAGGATGGCTAGCGGGCGAATCCAATGCCATACCCACTTGGAGCGTGATGTCTGCGCATACTGGGCCTGATGCTTTGTTGTTGAATACCTTGGGCCAAGACCTCAGTTGGCTTCAAACAGTGATTGAAAAGAAGCAGCCCTTTGGTGCTGCAGCGCATTGTTTGTGCGGACCGATGTTATTTGATTAAGTGTTGAGCCAGCAACATTGCCACATGGATGGCATCACGTTTTGTACCATCCATAATTTGATGTCTACAACTTGTGCCATCGGCCACTACACAAGCATCTTTGTTGTTTCGAATGCTAGGCAATAAGTTGGCCTCGGCCATTTGCTTCGAAACTTCCAAATGCGAAGCTTCATACCCAAACGAGCCCGCCATACCGCAGCAGCTGCTTTCAATCAGGTCTACTTTGGCTTGTGGAATGAGTTGAATGACTTGCGTCACTGAGGGCATCAATCCAAAGGCTTTTTGGTGGCAATGTCCGTGCACCAAAATCGGCTTTTGCGCGGATGTCAATTTGGACTTTAGAGCTTCAAGTTTCCCAGCATTATTTTCTGCTGCTAAAAATTCTTCAAACAACACAGCATGTGCTGCCACTGTGTCAGCCATTTCACCCAAGCCCATGACCAAAGACTCGTCTCTGAGGGTTAAAAGGCACGATGGCTCTAAACCCACAATGGCAATGCCTTTTTGTGCAAAGGGAAGCAATGCTTCTAACAAAGCTTGCGCATGTTCTTTGGCCTTGCTCACTTGCCCGCTGGCCAAATAGGTTCTGCCGCAGCAAAGGTGCTGGCCAGGCGTGTCTTGCTTGGTTCGACTGGCAATGTGAACTTGATAACCCGCCGCTGACAAAACATCGTGGGCAGCCCAAGCGTTTTCAGATTCGAAATAGCCATTGAAAGTGTCAACAAACAAAACTACTGGCTTACTTGCCTTTAAGACTTCTTCTGCCGAAACACCGACACGCGGGCCGTTGAAGAAATGGTTCTTTTTCCATTCAGGCCATGAGCGCTCTGCTGACAGGCCGGTTAGAGACTCTGCTAACTTGGCCAACAAAGGCGATTGGTTGCGAAGGTTCATAAGGCCAGGCCATTGCGATGCAATGTGCGCATAGCGCGGCAAGTTGGATATCAAGGTGTCTTTTAACTGCAAGCCATGCTTTTCGTTGTAATGATGCTGCACTTCAATTTTCATGCGCGCCATGTCAACGCCGGTAGGGCAATCGCGTTTGCAACCTTTGCAACCCACACACAAGTCCATTGCTTCCTTCACCTCAGGGCTTTCTAGGCCGCCTTGCAGTTGGCCACTCAATGCCAATCGCAGCGTATTGGCTCTGCCGCGTGTGGCATGAACTTCATCGCGTGTCACTCTGAAGCTAGGGCACATGGTGCCTGCATCAAATTTTCTGCAAGTGCCATTGTTGTTGCACATTTCAACGGCTTTGGCCAAGCCTTGCGCTGGGTCTTGACCTGTTCCGGGCAGTGTTGTTTGTTCTGTGGCGGCGTCGTTGTGAACGTTCCAAGCGCTCCAATCCAATGCGGTTTGAATGGGAATGATTTTGTAATTGTTGCCAAAGCGCATGAGCGATGTGTCGTCCATTTTGGGTGGATTGACCATGCGGTTGGGGCTGAGTAAATTCAAGGGGTCTAGGTGCTGTTTAATTTGCGCAAAGGCTTGCTGCAGGGCAGGGCCAAATTGCCACTCAATCCATTCGCCTCGGCAAAGGCCATCGCCATGTTCGCCGCTGTAGGCGCCTTTGAACTTTCTGACCAGTGCGCTGGCTTCCTCTGCGATGGCGCGCATTTTGAGGGGGCCATCACGGCGCATGTCCAAAATAGGGCGCACATGCAATGTGCCCACGGAGGCATGGGCATACCAAGTGCCTTTGGTGCCATGTTTTTGAAAGACTTGCGTCAATGCATCGGTGTACTCTGCTAAGTGCTCTAAAGGCACAGCACAGTCTTCAATGAAGCTCACTGGTTTGCCATCGCCCTTCAAGCTCATCATGATGTTGAGGCCTGCTTTGCGCACTTCCCACAAGTTTTTCTGCGGCGCGTCATCCACCATTTCCACCACGCTGTTGGGCAAGCCCATGTCACCCATGAGTGCCACCAATTGCTTCAATTCGCGTTTGAGTTTTTCTTTGTCTGTGCCTGCAAATTCGACCAACAAAATAGCTTCGGGCTCGCCAATGATGGCTGTGCGAATGGTAGGCGCGAAGGCTGGAATTTTCAGTGACAAGTCAATCATGGTTCGATCGACCAACTCCACCGCAGTCAAGCTGCCGTTGCCCAGCTTCACAATGTGCTGCGCAGAATCCATGGCTTTGTGAAAGCTGTTGAAGTTGACCACACCCAATACCTTCGCCGTAGGCAGCTCACTGAGCCTCAAGGTAAGCGATTGGGTCATGGCCAACGTGCCTTCACTGCCCACCAACAAATGCGACAAATTCACTTTGCCATCGGCGGTGTAGGGTCGCTCATTTTGGTTGTCAAAAATATCCAAGTTGTAGCCAGCCACACGCCGTAAAACCTTGGGCCAATGGGTTTGGAGCTCGGCTTGATGGTGCACCGCCAGTTGCTTCACGAACTCGCCAATTTCCTTGGCACGTCCTGTGCTGTTTTCAAATTGTGAAAAATCAAGCAAATCACCATTGCTCAACCAAGCTTTAGCGCCTACAACGTTGTGCACCATGTTGCCGTAGGCAATCGACCTGCTGCCGCAAGAGTTGTTGCCCGCCATGCCGCCAAGCGTTGCTTGCGCACTGGTTGAGACATCGACAGGAAACCACACGCCGTGTTTTTTCAGAGAGGCATTCAGGCTGTCCAAGACCATGCCCGGTTGCACCTCCACTGTGCCTGCCTGCAGGTCTAGGTTGAGGATATTTCGAACATACTTGCTGTGGTCTATGACCAAGCCCACGCCGGTGGTTTGGCCGCATTGGCTGGTGCCGCCACCTCTTGGAACGATGGGCACCTTGAGATCACGGCAAATGGCCATGGCTGTGGCCACTTCTTCGGCATGTTGGGGCACAAACACACCCAGTGGGGTCACTTGGTAAATGGAGGCATCGGTGGCGTAGCGGCCCCGGTCGGCGGCAGTAAACAGCACTTCGCCTTGCGTTTCAGTTTTCAAGCGCTTGGCCAGAAGGCCCGCCACTTCGTTGCTGGCAGTGGCAACTTGTTCGTAAGTGTGGCTGGCTGAGTCTGGGAGAGTGGCAGTAGTTGTGTTCATAGGGGGACTGATTCAACAAGAGCTAGGGGTTTTTCCACATCATGGAGATCGGATTTCCCGCTATTCTCTCGTTAAATTCAAATTAGTTCTTAGGAATGCTTTTAAATGATTCAGCTTGATTTCCATCCAACGGGCCGCCACTTCTTGCAAATTCCTGGCCCATCACCAGTTCCTGATCGAATTTTGCGGGCCATGAGCCTGCCCACCATTGACCACCGCGGCCCAGAATTTGGGGTTTTGGGCTTGAAACTGATGGCCAACATGAAGGCCATTTTCAAGACGCAGCACCCCGTCATGATTTATCCGGCCTCTGGCACGGGTGCATGGGAAGCCGCCTTGGTCAATACCTTGAGTGCCGGCGATCATGTGCTCATGTATGAGACAGGTCACTTTGCTTCACTGTGGTTTAAGTTGGCCGCCCGTTTGGGTGTCAAAGCCGAGTTGTTAGGCTTGCCTGGCGCAGAGGGTTGGCGCCAAGGTGTGGACGCACACAAAATTGAAGAGCGCTTGAAGCAGGACTCATCTCACAGTATCAAGGCGGTGTGTGTGGTGCACAACGAAACTTCTACGGGTGTGACCAGTGACATCGCGGCAGTGCGCCGCGCCATGGACAACGCCAAACACCCCGCACTGCTATTGGTTGACACCATTTCAGGCTTGGCTTCCGCCGACTACAGGCATGACGAGTGGGGCGTTGATGTGACTGTCAGTGGCTCGCAAAAGGGCTTGATGTTGCCGCCTGGCATGAGTTTCAACGCGCTCTCGCCCAAGGCCATTGAGGCCAGCAAAAAATCGACCCTGCCCAAATCTTTTTGGGCTTGGGATGAGATGCTGGAGATTAATAAATCGGGCTACTACCCCTACACCCCCAATACCAATTTGATGTACGGCCTGAGCGAAGCTTGCGACATGATTTTGGGGCAGGGCTTGGATGTGGTGTTCAAGCGCCATGTGCGATGGGGTGAGGGCGTTCGCGCGGGTGTTCGTGCGTGGGGCTTGCCCATCCAATGTGCCGACCCTGCTTTGTACTCACCCATTTTGACGGGTGTCATGACCCCCGATGGCATTGATGCAGATGCAGTGCGCAAAATGATTTATGAACGATTTGATTGTTCATTGGGTACGGGTCTTGGCAAAGTCAAAGGCAAGATGTTCCGCATTGGTCACTTGGGCGATTGCAATGACCTGACCTTGATTGCCGCACTTGCTGCATGCGAGATGGGCTTGAAGTTAAGCGGCGTTCAGCTTAACGGCTCGGGTGTTCAAGCCGCCATGGACTATTTTTCAGCCAACCCTGTTCCAGCCCTCATTCACAATTGAAGGACCTCCCCATGAAACGCAGAACTCTCCTACAAGCCACGGCCGCATCTGCAACTTTGCTGGCCGCGCCCATGATCAAAGCTCAAACTTTGCCATCGGGCCCCATTCGCATTGTGGTGGGGTTCCCGCCTGGAGGTGGTACCGACGCGTTGGCCCGTGTGTTGGCCCAAAAACTTCAAGCCATGTGGAACGTCACCATCGTCATTGACAACAAGGCAGGCGCTGCTGGTGTGATAGCCGCCGACTTTGTAGCCAAGCAACCCGCAGATGGCAACACCTTGCTCATGGCGCACATCAACAGCCATGCTTTGGCGGTCAGTTTGCAGCCTAAGTTGGGCTACAACGTAGAGCGTGATTTCTCGCCTATTGGTTTGGTGGGCGTCACCCCCAACCTGCTTATTTGCAATGAATCACAGCCGGCAAAAAATGTGAAAGATTTGATTGCCTTATGCAAACAAAACCCGGGTCGCATCAGCTTTGCTTCAGCAGGCGGTGGATCGGCGCAGCATTTGGCATTGGAGATGTTCAAGCTGCGAGCTGGCATCGATGCCTTGCATGTGCCCTACAAAG
>CALCBL010000296.1 GCA_937897495.1 uncultured Burkholderiales bacterium | reverse complement strand
CTTGTGCCTGCAACAGAGGCTCGTTCGTCACAAAGCGGTCAATGAAAATGGACAACTCACCTCCCGCAAGCGTGCCAACCAACTCGAAGGTATCTGAATTAGCTTCGATTCGAAGACCGGCTTGCATTGGGTTGTCCGTCTTTGGCGAATCCAGGTGCTCGCCGTTGGGGCCATGTGCACCAGGGCCAGCCCAGACCAACACGGGCATCACCGCCAACAGGCAGGCAGTCAAGATTGTCCCTATTGATTTGAAAATAAATGGATGAATCATGGAAGTAAGCCCAAAGTTTGTTCAAGGCGAGAAATCGCCGTTTGATAATTGATTTGTTGACGCGCCAAGGCACTCTCGGCGCTAACGGCTGCAGCCAACGCACGCAGCATTTCAGGCAAGGCTGTTTCACCGGCACGGAATGACTTGTCAATCAGGCGTGCGCGTTCGGCCAGCAATTGCGCCCGTTCTCGCTCCGCTTGCAATTGAGCCTGACTCAAGCTCAACTGACTCTGCGCCAATGTCACTTCGGCCGTTAGGCGCTGGCGCGTTCGCAGCGCTTGGGTTTGTGCAATGTCTAGCTCGCCCAGCGCCGCAGCAATGCGCGGTTGCTGGTAAACCTGTCCACCCACAGGCACCCGAAGTGCCACCACCACACTGCTTTGCAAACCTGCGCCTTGCCCCGGTCGCTCTTGTCGCATGCCCAGTGAAAGTTCTGGCGAATCCGAACGCTGAACTCGTGCTAAATCTGCTCGACGCTGTCCCAAGTCCACCGCTGCGTTAGCGAGAACGAGTTCTGGATGAGTATCTGGCAATTGCGCCAAGGCAGGGGCAGCCCTCGTTTGCAATTTCAAGGAAGGAACACCCGTGAGCAAGTGCCAGTGAGACTGCTGAACAGCCAAGGCTTGTCGCGCAGCGACTGCTTGTGCCTGTGCCCCAAGCAACTCTGAGCGGGCAGCTAAAGCATCAGATGGTGAGAGGTCACCCGCGCGCACGCGCTTTTCAACATCTTGCGTCAGTTGGCCTAAGTCTTGGACCTGCCGTTCCACTTGGTGCAATTCGGCCTCAGCCAGATGCACTGAGCCAATTGCTTCACGCAAGCGCCCTGCCAAGCGCAGACGCTCGGCCTGTTCTGTGGCATGTGACAAACCCAACTGAGATTGAGTTGCTTGACCTCCAGCGGCACGCTGTCCTGGCCACCAAAGGGGAAACGAAAGCCCAAGCTCAGTCTCACGGCTTCCTGAAGGGGTGCCAGCTTTTCCATCGCGTTGTCCTATGCTGAATGCAGGTGCTGCTGCAAGCCAGTTTTGGTTGACTGCTTGATCAGCCTGCACAATGGCCAAACGACCGCGTGATTCAGAAGCCTCTAATGAACGCTGCCATGCAGCCTCAAGCGCTTGATTGAGCGTTAGCGAAACCTTCTCAGCAGTGAGTGAAACTTGCTTGCTGCCTTGAGCCCGCACTGAAGCGGAAACAGCTAGAGCCATGCAAACCAGCACGCAAGACATCAAAGCGCGGGTTGACTGCCATGGCCCAAACCATGTCAATAAATTCATCATATGTATAGACCATACGCACCAGTTCACACACGCCAAACACAGACGCAGTGAAAAGGGCAAAACCAAAAAACGCACTGCGCAAGTTCAAGCGCAGGCACGGCCGAAGGTCAGGCCATTGGTTTTGGAGGACGTTCTAATCCGTCGGGATGCAACTGACCCCTTGGAAGAGCACGCTCTAAAGAAGGTTGATCCGCTCCAGTAAGTCCTGGGCAACAAGCTTGGGGAGAAGGCAAGGCTGGAGAAAACTGACTTGCATCGGACAGAGCATGCAAGGTCGATGCTACAGAGTCATCCTCGTGAAAATCTTCAGCGTGATCATCATGGTGATGGGCAACACCTTGAAAGTGAAGTAAGGCGTGCTGTTCTTCGTTGGCATGGGCCACAAGCGCACCAACTCCTGCAAAGGCCAGCGACTGCCAGCCCATGCAAATAATCAGGAAAACTTTGACCAATTGGCTCATATGCCTTGTACTTTACCAGTATTTAAAGGGGCATCTTACTTAGCTTGCGCATGCCTTAAGCTCATTTCCAATTTAACTTCTTCTTTTGACTTGTTCGTCCACATCCAGCAGTAATCTTGATCCAGGGAAATTAACAGTTC
>CALCBL010000295.1 GCA_937897495.1 uncultured Burkholderiales bacterium | reverse complement strand
GCGTTTCCGCTTCAAACTCAGGGCGGTTTTGCGGCACACCTTGTGAGGCTTCCCAAACGCCTGCTGCATGACCAGTGCCAGTGTCGCCAAAGAAGGCTTTCATTTCGTCGAAGCGCGTCTTGTTGGCAATGGCGCCATTGATCACTTGGGCCAATGAGCCTGCACCTGCAGGGCCCATCAAGGGGCGAGCAGAAATGAGGTTGGTGAAATACAAACTTGGAATACTGAGTTCTTTGGCCGCTTGCACCACCGGTGTGGTGCCAATGGTCAGGTCGGGCTTCCACTCGTGCATGGCTGCCAAATCTTGTTCAAGCGATGCGCGGTATTGCACGTGCACGCCGTGTGCTTCAAGCCATTCACAATCTGGCGCACTCCAAGGAGTGCGAGGGCAAGCGGTGCCGACGTAGCGCAAATCGGCGCCACTCTCTACCAACAAACGCGCTACCAACAACTCAGAGCCTTCATAGCCACTGAGCGTGATGCGACCTTTGATAGGGGACTTGGCCAATGCGCCTTTGATGGCACCCAGCATGATGTTTTTCACCATGTCAATGTTGGCTTGCGGCACATTGGCGGCATTGCCGATGGCTTGCAACCAAGCTTCTGTGCCGTCATGACCCACTGGGGCAGAGCCCACAATGGGACGGCCCGCCGCTTCAAATTCGCGAATGCTGGCGGTGTAAAACGGATGGATGGCGGCCACGACTGTGCAATCGAGTGCTGCATAAAGTTCGCGCCACTCGCGGGTAGGCACCACAGGGCCCGCTGCAAGTCCCATGGGCTCGAGCATCCGGCCAATGATCATGGGATCGGCGGGGAACATTTCACCAATCATGGTGATGGTGGGCTTCTCAGACCTGCCAGTACGTGGCGCCTGAACAGGACCTGCCAAAATTTCTTCGCGCGCATATTTGAGCATGGCGCCGGCCAAAACATCTTTGGCTTCTGCGTGCGTGGGCACACCAAAACCTGGCACATCAACACCAATGATGCGAACACCGTTGATCTCTTTGGGCAGCAATTGCAATGGCACACCGCTGGCTGTAGGCACGCACAAATTGATGATCACAATGCAGTCGTATTTTTCGGGATCGGCTTGGTCGTAAACAGTCTCGCGAATGTCTTCGAACAACTTGCCTGTGACCAGTGACTCTGAGTTGAAAGGCACGTAGCCAACGCTGCGGCGAGC
>CALCBL010000294.1 GCA_937897495.1 uncultured Burkholderiales bacterium | reverse complement strand
AGCCGCTGGTCAAATTGGATACGCATTGTTGGTTCGCATCGCCTCGGGCGAAATGTTGGGCAAAGATCAGCCCGTGATCTTGCAATTGCTTGAAATCCCAGACGAAAAAGCCCAAAAAGCGCTCAAGGGTGTCATGATGGAATTGGACGATTGCGCCTTCCCATTGCTGGCTGGCATGGAAGCCCACGGCGACCCCATGACCGCTTTCAAAGACACAGACTATGCTTTGTTGGTAGGTTCACGTCCTCGTGGCCCTGGCATGGAGCGCGCAGAATTGCTTGCTATCAATGGCGCCATCTTCACTGCGCAAGGCAAAGCTTTGAACGCTGTGGCTTCACGCAATGTCAAGGTTTTGGTGGTCGGCAACCCCGCCAACACCAACGCTTACATCGCCATGAAAAGCGCACCCGATCTCAAGCCTGGTAACTTCACTGCCATGCTGCGTTTGGACCACAACCGTGCGGCGTCGCAAATTGCAGCCAAAACTGGCAAAGCGGTTGCAGACATTCAGAAACTGTGCGTTTGGGGCAACCACTCTCCAACCATGTATGCCGACTACCGTTTCGCCACCATCAACGGCGAATCTGTGAAAACCATGATCAACGACCAAGAGTGGAATGCCAACGTGTTCTTGCCAACTGTGGGCAAGCGCGGCGCGGCCATCATTGAAGCACGTGGTTTGTCATCTGCCGCTTCTGCTGCCAATGCCGCCATCGACCACATGCGCGATTGGGCTTTGGGCACCAACGGCCATTGGGTCACCATGGGCATTCCTTCACAGGGCTGGTACGGAATTCCCAAAGACGTCATGTTCGGTTTTCCCGTCACATGCGTGAACGGCGAATACAAAGTGGTCGAAGGTTTGGAAATTGATGCCTTTAGCCAATCTTGCATCGACAAAACTTTGAAAGAGTTGACAGACGAGCAAGCCGGCGTAGCGCACTTGCTTTAACTAAAAGACACTTTCGTGAAGCATCCGCGCGACATTCTTTTAGGATCACAAGCCGCAGGCATGCTTTTGCCTGTGTGTGATCACTACAGTGGTGTCGAGGTGCGGATGCGCAAAAGTTTGCAACTGCAAGCGGAAATGACGCAGGAGTTTGGTGCCTGCGTCTTTGATGTCACCTTGGACTGTGAAGATGGCGCCCCAGTCGGCGGTGAAATTGAGCACGCCCATTTGGTCAAGGAAATTGCAAACAGTGCAGCGCCTGCAGCCAGGGTGGCAGTTCGTGTCCACCCCGTTGATCACCCCTCATTTTTCAATGATGTGAATCTGATTCTGAAAGATGCGCATCGCAACTTGCGACACGTGATGATTCCCAAGGTGGAGTCTGTTGCCGATGTTGACACTGCAGCGCAAGCTTTGAATCAAGCGGGTGCATTGACTTTGCCAATGCATGTCTTGATTGAGTCACCCGCAGCAGTTCACCGTGCCTTTGAAATTGCAGCCCATCCCCGCGTGCAATCCTTGAGCTTTGGCCTGATGGATTTTGTCTCTGCCCATGGGGGTGCCATTCCCTCCAGTGGCATGGGCGTTGAAGGCCAATTCACTCACCCGCTGGTTGTGCGGGCCAAATTGGAAATTGCCAGTGCTTGTCACGCACACGGCAAAGTGCCATCGCACTGCGTGGTCACAGAATTCAGTGATTTAGAAGCCATTAAATTGGCGGCCTTCAAAGCTTCACGCGAATTGGGTTACACACGCATGTGGAGTATTCACCCCAGTCAAATCAGGCCTGTGTTGGAAGCCATGGCCCCAAGTGCGCACGAGATTGAACAAGCTGCTGAATTGATCGAAGCAGCTCGTCGTGCAGATTGGGCGCCTGTGAGTTTTGGTGGTCAATTGCATGACCGCGCAAGCTATAGATTCTTTTGGCAAGTGCTTGAACGCGCGCATCAAACGGGAAGACCCATACCCGGGTCGGTTCAATCCTATTTTGGAGAGACAACATGCGCCGTTTGAAACTTTTTTTCCTGGTATTCGCGGCCTGCCTTTGGGGCTCAGGCATCAACATGGCCCAAGCGCAATCCTCTAAAGATGCCAATGGTGCAGTCAAAAAAGAGGTTCAGACAAAACCTGCGGCAAAGCCAACAGCCCCAAATACCACCCAGAAAAAAAATTCAGACAAGCGCAATGCCACTGCCAAGCCAGTCGATGCACCTTTGGCTCCGCAAGAACTCAGCATTGCAGAACGCGTGCATGTCGGTCAGTTGCCCTGTGAGTTAGGTGCTTCCATTCGCATGACGGCCGATGCACACACGCCTGGCTACTTCGATTTGCAGGGCAAGGGCTACAAATACCGAATGCGGCCAGTTGCAACCAGCACGGGTGCCATTCGTTTGGAAGATGAAAAGGCTGGCGCAGTCTGGTTGCAGTTGGCCAACAAGTCCATGCTGATGGATCAAAAAAATGGACGTCGATTGGCCGATGAATGTGCCCACCCCGATCAAGTCGCCATCGCCAACGACATGAAGATCAACCCACCGCCTGCTTTGATTGATGTGAGCAATGTCGTCACAAGTAACAAGCGCTGAGTTGTGAAGTTTGAAAATATTTAAAAGTTTGAGTGAACAATTTATTTCGTAAGACAGGAGAAAACTATGTTGCAAGCTTATCGTGAACATGCCGCCGAACGTGCAGCGCTGGGAATTCCCCCGCTGCCTTTGGATACCAAACAAACAGCTGAGTTAATTGAACTCATCAAAAATCCACCTCAAGGTGAAGAAGCCTTTTTGATGGATTTGCTCACTCACCGTGTGCCACCTGGCGTTGACGATGCAGCCAAAGTCAAGGCCTCGTTCTTGTCGGCAGTTGCCCATGGCGACTTGTCTGTTTCTTTGGTGAGCAAAGCCAAAGCCACTGAATTGTTGGGCACCATGGTGGGCGGTTACAACGTCAAACCCTTGATTGATTTGCTCGATCACAAAGAAGTGGCCGCTGTGGCTGCTGAAAGTTTGAAGAAAACATTGCTGATGTTTGACTTCTTCCATGACGTCGCCGAAAAATCAAAGGCAGGCAATGCTCATGCCACGGCTGTCATTCAAAGCTGGGCTGATGCTGAATGGTTCACTTCACGTCCTGAAGTGGCCAAAAAAATCACCGTCTCTGTGTTCAAAGTACCTGGTGAAACCAACACCGACGATTTGTCTCCCGCGCCTGATGCTTGGAGCCGTCCTGACATTCCATTGCATTACTTGGCCATGTTGAAAAACACACGCCCTGATGCGGCCTTCAAACCAGAAGAAGACGGCAAGCGCGGCCCCATGGCCTTCATTGAAGAGATGAAGAAAAAAGGCCACTTGGTGGCTTATGTGGGCGATGTGGTGGGAACCGGTTCTTCTCGCAAGTCGGCCACCAACAGCATCATCTGGGGTTTTGGTGAAGACATTCCTTTTGTGCCTAACAAGCGCTTTGGTGGCGTGACCTTGGGCGCCAAAATTGCCCCCATCTTCTTCAATACGCAAGAAGACTCAGGTGCCTTGCCCATTGAAGTGGATGTTTCCAAATTGGAAATGGGTGATGTGATTGATGTCTTGCCTTACGAAGGCAAGATCATGAAGAACGGTGCTTTGCTCACCGAGTTTGAACTTCGCAGCGACATGTTGTTTGATGAGGTTCGCGCAGGCGGTCGAATTAACTTGATCATTGGCCGTTCATTGACAGTCAAGGCGCGCGAGTTTTTGGGCTTGCCTACCTCTACCTTGTTCCGTTTGCCGAAGGTTCCAACTTCTACCAAAGCTGGCTTTACCGTAGCGCAAAAAATGGTGGGCCGTGCATGCGGTTTGCCAGAAGGTCAGGGCGTTCGTCCAGGCACCTATTGCGAACCCAAGATGACCACTGTGGGTTCCCAAGACACCACAGGCACCATGACGCGCGACGAACTGAAAGACCTGGCTTGCTTGGGTTTCAGCGCCGACATGGTGATGCAATCTTTCTGCCACACTGCGGCCTATCCAAAGTCCGTTGACGTCAAGATGCACCATGAGTTGCCAGCCTTTATGAGCAACCGAGGCGGCGTTTCATTGCGCCCAGGTGATGGCATTATTCACAGTTGGTTGAACCGTTTGTTGTTGCCCGACACAGTGGGCACAGGTGGCGACTCCCACACACGTTTCCCGATTGGTATCTCTTTCCCTGCTGGCTCAGGTTTGGTGGCCTTCGGTGCGGCCACAGGTGTCATGCATTTGGATATGCCGGAATCTATTCTGGTTCGTTTCAAAGGTCAGATGCAGCCTGGT
>CALCBL010000293.1 GCA_937897495.1 uncultured Burkholderiales bacterium | reverse complement strand
GGAGAGCGCTAGGTTAGATTAGAAGCTATGGCGAACACCGAACTCATAACCGGTGCTAGAGCCACCAGCTGTGGTCACGCTGTTGCCGCTGCCCACTGTAAATTGTTTGCCAGTGCCCGCATTGCTCACTTTGGAATAGTTGGTGAACAAGGCTGTGCGCTTGGACAAGTCGTGAACATAACCCACGGCCCATTGGGTAGCGTCATTGCCAACGCCTGTCGCCTTCAGCTTGGTAGAAGCAATTCTGACCTGGCCAGTGCTGACGTCGTATTGGGTACCGATCATGTCAGTTTGGGTTTTGGTGGCGCCAACTTTGTTCACGTTGGTCAAGTACATCAGTTTGGCTTTGCCCATTTGGTAGTTAATGGCAAAGTTAGTTTGCTCGTAGTCGTTGGCGGCCTTGGCTGCTGTGGTGTACTTGGTGGTGCCTGATGCATAAGCCATGTTCCAAGGACCATTGCGATAGCCGATACGGAAGCCCATGTGCTGACCGTCGTCTGCGTTGTAAAGGTCGGAAGCGTTTTCACCCATGGCATACATGACGTGGCCATTGAAACCATTGAGGTTGGAAGGCAAGATGTAACCCACGGAATTAGATGCGCGAACACTGGTGCGAGCTGTGGTGCCATTGGCAGCCAATGGGTAAAACAACTGGCCTGCATTGCCCACACCGTTGGTGCCGAACGGATGCATAGACACTGTCAAGTTGTTGAAGCTTGGCACATAGTCACGGCCAAAGCGAATTTCGCCCCAAGAAGTGCCCGATAGGCTAACGGTTGAACGACGACCAAACGTCAAACCTTGTGTACCTGTAGGCGAAGACACCTGACCCGAAGACTGGTTGTTGGCATTCGACCCACTGCCCAAACCTGTGTCAGGTGAGTGCGCTGCTTCCAGCCAAAAACTGGCACGCATGCCGCCGCCTAAATCTTCATTGCCACGGAAACCAATGCGGCTGGAGGTGTTGCTGTCTGTTGACAGTGAAACCACCTTGGGGCTGCCAGTGGCGGTGGTGCTTAAATAAGCCACATCGAGCACACCGAACACTTCAACGCTTTGGGCTTGTGCCAAACCAACGGAGGCACAAAGGGCTGTCAATACAAAGGGGACTTTTGAGTTCATATGCGTCTAAAAAAATGATTGAAAAAGCGTCAAAATTCAACGCCAAATGCAGGCTGTAGCGTAACCTGACATACCCATACACACCATGCTTGTGTGTATGGATTACAACGCGGGTTTTCCCTTGCTTGCAATGAGCTGGATAGGGCCATACCAAGCTTGCGCTTGGCTGCGGGTGTTGTCGCTGTCGGTCATCAGGCCAATGCCAATAAGGGCTCCGGGTGGCTCGCCAAAAGCTTTTTCGTAATCAGCCCGAATGTTGCGCTCGTAAGTGATCCATTGGTTTAAACGACTGGCGCCTGTTTCGACCACTATTTTTCGAATTCGATCGGTTCTAGGATTTTGAATGACCGAATTCACAGGGCGTTGGTTGCACCACACATACATGAGCGTGGCATAGGGCATGGGCTGGCCAGTCAGCGCATGTGTCAGCTCGCTCAGCATGGCATTTTTAGGAGAAAACTGACTGCGATCGCCATCAAAGGCCAAGACCAATCTGACCGGCGAATCGTCTTGATCACGCTGCGCCATGTCGGCACCGTCAATGAGCTTTTGAATTTGCCATGAAAAGCTCAACTCGTTCAGTTGTGCGGGTTCAATGCGCAATTCTTTTCTGAGCATGCTGGCTGAAGAGGACGCACTGGCCATCAAGCTGCGGCGATCGCTTAAGCGAACCAGCGAATATTGCGTGGGCGCTTTGCCTGGAATCTTCACGACCTCCCACTTCAATTGATCTTCTGGTTGCCAGCTTGTGGCGGCAGCTTGATTCTCTGCTTGAGTCGATTCGTGTGAATTGACTTTGGCGATGGGTTGCAAACTGCTACAGCCCTGCAAAAACAAAAACGTCAAACCCCATGCCAACAGAATGCATCTTCGCAAAACAAACTGAAGCAACTTAGTTTGGAACATTTATTTTCTTTGGAAAAATTCAGTCACAACATCTTGCGCCACTTGTTGCAACTGAGCTGCTGTGGCCTCATCAATGGCATTGGCACCATGAGATAAGTAGCTTGGATCCAACTTGTTGTATTTGACGCCTACGGGTGAACGGCCATAAAGCGTTGCATAGGTTGTGCATGCTGCCAAGTATGTACCCAGCAAGGAGGGATGCGTGCCGTCTGGCAGGTGGAGTTTCAAGTTCGGAAATCTTTGATAAGCCTCCCTGAATGCCAACCCCACTGGGATGACCAAGGCGCCAATTTCATTGCCCACTTCAACATACATTGACTCATTGAGTTCAATATTTTGAGCACTGTATCTGGGGTGAGGTGCTTCATACGCTGGCGTTAAGAAGAGTGCCACCTGTCCGCCTCTGGCTTTGATCAAGTCAGCGTGCTCTTTAGCGACTGTTCTAAAAGTTTGGCGTCGATTTCTTGAAAGTGGCTCACCACTTCCACCTTGCAACACCACCCATTCAAAAGCTTGCGGAACACCAATGCGACCCACCTCTGTGAGGTGCGCCACGTTGTGGTGATGCAAGGCAGAGCCGCCAATGGTAGAAGATTTAAATCTCAACCGAGTGCCAAGTTCAGGGTCGGCTGCCTTTACTAGGTCGGCGACATGATTGTGAAGGCTGTTGTTGTAATAAATGTAACTATTGCCCACAAACAAGACCCGCTCAGGACTTTGCTCAGCTTGAGGTCTAAGCTTGGGCACCAACTGTGCAAATGCAACAGAAAGTAAATTTGCACAAAGCACAAAACCGATTAAGCAACATCGCATGATGAAAAAATTTTCAGGCTCTATTAAGGCTTCAGAAGCTTCATGAAATCTTGGTCAAGTTGCGCCATTGACCGGTTGATTTTTTCACGCTTGCCTGAAGTCCACTGCTTTTGTTCCTTTATTTTTTCGTAGGCCAACCCAATCATGCGCTTCATCTCTGAAGCCTGAGGACCACCAGACGTGACTCTGTTTTGAACAATGGCAATAGGGTCCAAGGTTTTGCGAAACTCTGCCTCTGACATGGGTAGCTCAGCTTGAGGGTCATAGTCTTTCATGGCCTCTTTGTAGATTCTCTTGGCTTGTGCATATGGAAATTCAAGCGGCTTGATGTTGTTCTGCTTGGCATATTTAACGATGTCAGTTGAGAAATGATGCCCCACACGGAAGGGAACTTTGTAATTGCGCATCAACACATCGGCCAACTCTTGCGATGCTGTCCAGTCACTGTTCAATTCTTCCAAAGCCCGCTCAGGATCGACGACCAAGGCATTCAAGATTCGATCCAATCTTTTTAGAAACTGAACGGCACTCTGCACCATCTCTGTGTTGCTGCTTTCTT
>CALCBL010000292.1 GCA_937897495.1 uncultured Burkholderiales bacterium | reverse complement strand
CACCTGCGCAAACCGTAATTGGCGAGCTTTTGGCGCACCTGCGTCGGGGCGATGTGGCGGCGGTACACAGCCTGCGCCGTGGCGCAGCCGAGGCGCTGGAGGGCATTGCGCGGGGTGACTTCAAGACGTCGAAATTGGTCGGACGCCGTGTCGAACAAATCAAATTACCCATTGGCGTGAGCATGGGCGCTATCGTGCGTGGCCAGGGCAAAAATGCCGAGGTGCTGATGCCTCACCACGACACCCTGATCGAGGCCGATGATCACATCATCTTGTTCATCCCCAACAAACGCGATGTGCGTGCGGTGGAAAAACTTTTTCAGGTCAGCGCGACCTTTTTTGGCTGATGTTCACATTCTTCGCACCCGTGCTGGCCTTGATGGCACGCATCTTGATCGCTTTTTCGGTGACATTTTTGGTGCCGGGCATTTGGGCCTGGTTCGAAGACCACCAAGATTTCCAATTGATTTGGTTGGCTGGTTTTGGTTTGACGGCATTCAGCGGCTTGGCATTGGCAGCGATTACACAAAAGCATCGGCGTGAACTGAAGACCAAAGACGGCTTCTTGTTGGTCAACATGGTGTGGTTGGTTTTGCCTGCCTACGCCGCCCTGCCCCTTATGTTTTTGGTGCCTGAAATCACGTGGTTCAAAGCCTACTTTGAGGCCATGAGCGCGCTCACTGCCACGGGCGCCACGGCTTTGACGGGGCTTGAGCATTTGCCGGTTTCGGTCAATATTTGGCGCTGCTTTTTGCAGCTCATTGGCGGGCTGGGCATCATGCTGTTGGTGGTGGCGGTGTTGCCCATGTTGGGATTGGGCGGCATGCAGCTTTACAAGACCGAAACGCCTGGCCCCATGAAAGACACCAAGTTCACCCCCCGCATTGCCGAAACGGCGCGGGGCTTGTGGGGCGTGTACTTTTTGTTTTCGGGCGCGTGCCTGTTGGCTTACCGCTGGGCCGGCATGGGCTGGGCCGATGCCTTCATGCACATGTGCACCACCATGGGTTTGGGTGGTTTTTCTTCGTACGATGCCAGTTTTGGACACTTCAACTCGCCCATGATCGAGTGGGTGGCCATCTTTTTCATGACCTTGGCGGGAATCAGTTTTGTGCGCTACTTTGTAGTGCTGCGCAGCCGCTCCATTTTGCCCATCAGCAGCGACCGGGAAATCCGCACCTACTTGGCTGTTTTGTTGGCCGCCACCTTGTTGGTGATGGGTTTGTTGTTGGCGCATGGCGTGTACAAAGACGGGATGGAGGCCCTAAGGATCAGTGCCTTTCATGTGGTTTCTTTGGCCACCACCACCGGTTATGCCTCCACCGATTACACACAGTGGCCGGTGTTTGCCCCGATCTTGTTGATGTTTCTGGGCTGCTTTTCGACGTGTGCCGGCTCCACGGGTGGCGGCATCAAGATGGTGCGCATGGTCTTGCTGGTCAAACAAGCCCGGCGCGAGTTGGTGCGCATCATCCACCCCCGTGTCATCAACCCGGTAACGCTGGGCGGCGCCGTGATCCCCATGTCGGTCATGACGGCGGTGCTGGGCTTCATGCTCATTTATGGCGGTGCCACCATGTTTCTGAGCATGCTGCTCATGCTAAGCGGCTTGGACACTGTGACCGCATTTTCGGCCGTGATTGCCACCGTCAACAACATCGGCCCAGGCCTGGGTGAAGTAGGACCCTCGGGCAATTACGGCGGCCTGAACCCCTTCCAGCTGGGTGTTTTGAGTTTTGCAATGTTGCTGGGCCGACTGGAACTGCTGTCGGTGCTGGTTTTGTTCAGCACACATTTCTGGCGCAAATAAAGGCGGCATTTTCGAACTTAGTCTCCTTAGACTTTGTCCGCCTTTACCCAAGCATCAAACAAGACAGAATGAATTGCTTTGATACCATCAAACTTTTTTATTGCGTGGTTCACCATTGATTTTTCCAACCGATTTAGCTTCGTTCTTTGAATTGTTGCGCCTACACGG
>CALCBL010000291.1 GCA_937897495.1 uncultured Burkholderiales bacterium | reverse complement strand
CACCTTCCGCCAGCGCGTTCATGCTCTGGTGTTCCCCAGTGCCTATGGCGGCGACTTGCACCAGCTTTACGACTCTTTCATTGTGGTCTGGGTTGTCATCTCTGTGTTGGCCGTGATCTTGGAATCTGTGCACAGCATTCATTACTTGCTGAACATGGAGTTCCTCATTTTGGATGCCATTGCGGTTTCCATCTTCACCTTTGAGTACTGCCTTCGCATGTACTGTTGCGTTGAAGAGCCTGGGTACAAGAAGGCCGTTACGGGAAGGCTCAAAATGGCCAAATCCACCTCGTCCATCATCGACTTGTTGGCCATTGCACCGTTCTTCTTAGAGGTGTTCTTGCACCACCTGATTGACTTGCGATTCATGCGAGTGTTCCGCTTGCTGCGATTGCTCAAGCTCACGCGCTACACAGGCGCCACACAATCACTGATGAAAGTGATCGCTCGCGAATGGCCTGTGATGGCCGCCTCGGCCTTCATCATGTTGCTGCTGGTGGTCATGACCGCCAGCTTGGGCTATTTGTTTGAGCACGAAGCGCAGCCTGAAAAGTTTGAGAACATTCCCCAATCCATTTACTGGGCGGTGATCACGCTGGCCTCTGTGGGTTATGGCGATATTTCACCCGTCACACCGGCTGGCCGCGCCATGACCATTGTGCTGGCTTTGATCGGCATTGGTATTTTTGCCATCCCTGCTGCGCTTTTGTCTTCTGCTTTCAGTGACCAACTTAAATCGGACCGCGAAGCCTTGGTGAACAAGCTTTTCGAAATGTTGGCAGACGGCAACATTGACGAAGAAGAGGCTCTGTACATCAAAACAGAAGCCAAGCGCTTGCACTTAAGTGATGAAGAGGTAAAACTCTTAATTGAAAAAGCGAAGCGAGAACGAGAACTGATGGACGACGTTGCAATTCTGCCTTTGCACAAAATAGCAACCAACACAGACCACACCATTGAACATTTCAAACATCTGTTGGGCCAAGTCAGACAGCTTAGTTTGCTGACTGACCAAGAAAAGTTTCATGCAGCGGTAGACAACTCCGAAAGATTGACGGAAACAGACAAGAAGCTTTGGACCTTGATTGCCCTTCAGCAATCATCTTCTAAATAACACCCGTTCCTATGGCATGGCGCGCTGAACTCAAACTTGATTACACCCTTGAGTCTCAGCGCAGCGTAGCCCGGTACTTACACCAAGGCCCGCTGCGAGTTTTGCAAAGCCTTTCCCCAGAAGGCGATCAAATTT
>CALCBL010000290.1 GCA_937897495.1 uncultured Burkholderiales bacterium | reverse complement strand
CTGGTGCACATGGCCCCAATGGCGAGCACCTGGATTCGCCAAAGACGGATAACCCAATGCAAACCGGTCTTCGAATCGAAGCTAATTCAGATACCTTCGAGTTGGTTGGTACGCTTGCGGGAGGTGAGTTGTCCATTTTCATTGACCGCTATGTGACGAACGAACCCCTGTTGCAGGCACAAGTCGAAGTTGAGTCTGGTGCACTGAAGGCACAGGCTAAATTTCGCGCCGAAATCGGTGATTACAAAATCGATGACCCAGCAATGCTTCAAAAGCTTTCCACGCCGGGTGAACACCCGCTTGTGATAACCGTGATTGCTGGCAAGGACAGCGACCTCTTGGACGCTGTGTTGCTTGTGCCAGCTTCTTTGGCCGTTGACGATCACCACTTTCATTGGGAGTGGTGGGCCCTTGGAGCTTTGGCTAGTTTGGTGTTGCTTGGCATTGCAGCTGCACGCCTGCGCAATCAGCGTCAGCGTCGTTTCTCCCTAGGAGGTCAAGTATGAAAAGTCTTTCTTCTTTTGGAACACAAGTAGCCATGCTGGCCTTGGCCAGTTGCCTTTCTGCTTGGGCCGGCCCCGGTGCACACGGGCCAAATGGCGAACACTTGGATCAAGCACCTTCATCTTCTGTGGGTGGGCTAGCCCGCATGCCTGATGGCAGCGTGAATGTCCCCAAGCTCGCGCAGCGGCGCATGGAACTGCGGACCCAGTTGGCCCCCGAGACAGAGGCTGCGGCTACGATCCAGTTGCCAGGCAGGATCGTTGCAGATCCCAACGCCAGCGGTCAAGTGCAGGCTACCCATGGTGGGCGCGTTGAGCCTGGGCCGCGCGGATTGCCTATGGCGGGTCAGGCTGTGAAACAAGGCGAGGTTCTGGTTTGGGTGCGCCATCATGCCGATCCATTTGCCCTAGCAGCTCAACAATCACAGCGCGCGGAATTGAAAGCTGCTCGAGAGATTGCAGAGCAGCGCCTACGCCGGTTGGAGTCCCTTGAAGGCACGGTACCTCGCAAGGACATCGACGCCGCACGCATTGATGTTCAGTCCCTGACCGAACGTGAAAAGCGCATCGCAGAAAGTTTAGATTCGCGTGAGCCGCTGCGAGCACCGGTCTCGGGTGTGATTGCACGTGCCGATGTGAAAGCGGGTCAGATCGTGGATACACGCGAGGTGTTGATTGAGATCATTGATCCTGCGCGCCTGATGGTGGAGGCCAGCACACCTGATGTGTCGCTCGGCAGTCGTCTGGGCGTGGCTCATCTGGCAGGGGTCGAGGGCGTCAAGCTGCAAATGGTCGGGGCTGCACGGTCCTTGCGTGACGGCGTCTTGCCGCTGAACTTTCGAGTTTCAGTAGCCGCTGGAGCCGCACCCCTTGCAGTTGGTCAAACTGTGACATTGGTCGCGGCGCTCAAGGAGCGGCGAAAGGGTATCGTTTTGCCGGCGTCTGCTGTCGTGCGCAGCCCGTCAAACGAACCCATCGTCTGGATCAAGACTGGCGCTGAGCGCTTCATGCCGCAACCGGTTCAGATTCAGCCGCTAGACGCAATCACAGTGTTGGTCACTCAGGGGCTAGCCGCTGACAACCGCGTGTTGGTTCAAGGCGCTGCGCTGGTTGCGCAGATTCGCTGAACGGAGCCAGATCATCATGTTCAATTGGATCGTTCAATACAGTTTGCGCAATCGGCTATTTGTTTTGGCCTTTGCAGCCTTACTCATGGTCTATGGTGCTATGACCGCTTGGCGCACGCCTGTCGATGTGTTTCCCGACCTCAACAAACCTCTCGTCACGGTGCTGACCGAGGCAGGCGGCATGGCCCCCGAGGAGGTTGAGCAACTGGTGAGTTTTCCCATCGAGACAGCCCTTAACGGCATGGCTGGTGTAACGCGCGTTCGCTCCACTTCAGGTATTGGCCTGTCTGTTGTTTATGCCGAGTTCGATTGGGGGACTGA
>CALCBL010000289.1 GCA_937897495.1 uncultured Burkholderiales bacterium | reverse complement strand
ATTTCTTCGTCAGAAATCTTGCGGGTGCTAATGCCTTCAGCAGCGCGGTGTTTTTCAATCATTTCAACCACCAGAGCACTTGGAATGGCGTCGCGCTTACCGGCTTGGTAGTCGTACCAGCCTGCACCCGTCTTTTGACCGTAGCGGCCCATTTCGCACAAGAGGTCGGCGGTTTTGCTGTACTTCATGCCAGGGCGCTCTACATTGCGGCGTTTGCGAATGGCCCAACCAATGTCGTTGCCCGCTAAATCACCCATGCGGAATGGACCCATGGCGAAACCAAACTTCTCAACGGCCTTGTCAACTTGAGCAGGTGTGCAACCTTCTTCAATGAGGAAGCCTGCTTGTCGGCTGTACTGCTCAATCATGCGGTTACCAATGAAGCCATCGCACACGCCAGAAACCACAGAAGTTTTCTTGATCTTCTTGCCCAATGCCATGACAGTCGCCAAAACATCTTTGCTGGTTTTTGCACCGCGAATGACTTCCAACAACTTCATGACATTGGCAGGGCTGAAAAAGTGCATGCCCACCACGTCTTCAGGGCGCTTGGTAAAGGAAGCAATTTTATTGACGTCTAAAGTGGATGTGTTGGAGGCCAAAATGGCACCTGGCTTCATGACTTCGTCGAGTTTCTTGAAGACAGTTTCTTTGACGCCCATCTCTTCGAACACCGCTTCAATGACCAAGTCGGCGCTGCCAATGTCGTCATAGCTCAAAGTGGTGCTGAGCAAAGCCATGCGCTGCTCATACTTGTCTTGCTTGAGCTTGCCTTTTTTAACTTGCGATTCGTAATTCTTGCGAATGGTGGCAATGCCGCGGTCTAGGGCTTCTTGTTTCATTTCGAGCATCTTGACGGGAATGCCTGCATTCAAGAAGTTCATGGAAATACCGCCGCCCATGGTGCCAGCACCAATGACTGCGACTGAAGCAATGTTGCGCTTAGGCGTGTCTTCTGGCACGTCGGCAATTTTGGAAGCCGCTCTGTCGGCCATGAAGATGTGGCGCAGCGCACGCGATTCGGGCGTCATCATGAGGTTGGTGAAAATTTCACGCTCCAAGGCCATGCCGTCTTCAAACTTCTTCTTAGTTGCAGCCTCAACTGCATCGACACACTTGGGCGGCGCAGGAAAGTTTTTGGCCATGCCTTTGACCATGTTGCGTGCAAATTGGAAATACGCATCGCCTTGTGGGTGTTTGCAAGGCAAATTGCGAACCAACGGGAAAGGTGAACCGTCTGCATGTTGGGCAGCCAATTCCTTGGCATAGGCCAGTGCTTCTGCAGCCAAGGTTTCGGCCGAAGTGGCCATGCGATCAAACAATTTCTGACCAGGCAACATGGCCAACATTTCGCTGTTAATGGCCTCGCCACTGACAATCATATTAAGGGCCGCCTCTACGCCCAACACTCGGGGCAATCTTTGCGTTGCACCGGCACCAGGGATGAGGCCGAGCTTCACTTCAGGCAATGCCACCTTACAGCCTGGCGCAGCCATCCGATAGTGACAACCCAAAGCCAACTCCACGCCGCCGCCCATGGCAACGGTGTGCACAGCCGCCAACACGGGTTTGGCTGAATTTTCGCAAGCTCGAATGACACTGAGTAAGTTAGGCTCTTGAACGGCCTTGGAAGAACCAAACTCTTTGATGTCAGCGCCACCCGAAAAGGCTTTGCCAGCACCCGTGATGATGATGGATTTAACTGCTGCATCTGCATTGGCCTTGGTCAGACCGTCGGTAATGCCTACACGGGTTGAGAGCCCCAAGCCGTTAACAGGTGGGTTGGTCATTGTGATCACGGCCACATCGCCAATGATTTTGTATTCAGCTGTCATGCTGTTTTCCTCTTAGGTGGTGTCAGTCACAAAAATAGAACGGGCGTTCTTTTTTGCCAATTCTAGGGTGTTTCACTTGGCGTGGATAGTGGGGATGTCGCTCATGGGACCAAGAACAAATAAGTTACAAAGCGAAGCCTACAAACCTAAACTTCGAGCCACTCCTTGCGGATGTAGGTATTTTCATTGAGTTCGGCAGGTGTACCTTCAAAAACAATGCTGCCATGGCCCATGACCAAAGCTCGGTCAGAAATTTTCATGGCGATGGTCAGTTTTTGTTCGATCAATAAAACAGAAATACCCGTTTCCTTGAGTTTTTGAAGATACTGCCCCACCAGCTCAACAATCTTAGGCGCTAGGCCTTCGGTAGGCTCATCAATGATGATGAGGTCGGGGTCACCCATGAGCGTGCGGCAAAGTGTGAGCATTTGTTGCTCACCACCCGACAACACACCGGCTTCTGTGTGTTGACGATCAAGCAGCCTAGGGAACATTTGGTACATGTCTTCAAAGCTCCAACGAGCGCCCTTGCCCTGTCCTTTTTGGCCTAACAACAAGTTTTGGTGAACTGTGAGCTTAGGGAAAATATCTCTGTTTTCAGGCACATAACCCAATCCGAGATGGGCAATTTGAAAAGCTTTTTTGCCAAGAATTTGTTGGCCCTTCCAATTGATGTCACCCTGGCAATCGACCAAGCCCATGATGGCTTTGGCGGTGGTTGAACGGCCAGAGCCATTGCGCCCTAACAAAGCCACAATTTCACCTGGTTGTACATTGAAGCTCACACCATGCAAGACGTGGCTCTTGCCGTAATAAGCGTGCAGATTGTCGATGTTCAGCATCTCAGTGGCCTCCCGCATGTTCTTCGGCAGATTGAGTTCCCAGATAGGCCTCTTGAACCTTGGCGTTGGATCTGACCGCTTCAGGCGTATCAAAGGCAATCACCTCGCCATAGACCACCACTGCAATTTTGTCGGCCAAGCCAAAGACCACCCCCATGTCGTGCTCAACGGTCAGAAGGGTTTTTCCCATGGTCACTTCTTTGATGAGGTTGATGAAACGCGAAGTTTCACTTCTGCTCATACCAGCCGTTGGCTCATCTAGCAAAATAACGTTGGAACCACCGGCAATGGTGATGCCAATTTCAAGCGCCCTTTGCTCAGCGTAGGTGAGATTCATGGCCAACAGATCGCGTTTTTTATCAAGTCGAATCATGGTCATGTATTTTTCTGCCAAGTCATTGGCATCTTTGAGGCCCGATAGAAACTTGAGAAACGTATATTTGTAACCCAGGCTCCAAAGCACGGCACACCTTAGATTTTCAAAGACACTGAGCTTTGGGAAAATATTGGTAATTTGAAAACTGCGCGACAAACCCATGCGATTTATTTCGTAGGGCGCTTTGTTTTCAATGCGCTGACCATTCAAAAGAATTTCGCCACTGGAGGGCCCAAAACGACCGCTGATCAAATTGAAAAGTGTTGACTTGCCAGCGCCGTTGGGGCCAATGATGGCGATGCGCTCTCCTGCATTGACGGCTAAGTTGACGCCTCGAATAATTTCGGTTTTGCCAAAATTTTTGCGGAGGTCTTTGAGTTCAAGTGCATAAGACATCACGCGGCCTCCCGACGTTTAATTTCTTTTTCAATTTCAATTTGAATATCGCCCCATTCAATCAGGAAGTGCCGCCGAATTGCCTCAAACAGACCGAGTCCAGTGAGCATGACAAACGCTGATCCAAACCAGCTGTCCACACCTTTGGCATTCAGCACAATGCCCATGAACTTCAAGTTATTACCCAAGGCTGAGTTCAATTGCAAGTGGTAGACCATTTCAATCATGGCACCAGCACCGATGAGTGCTACAAAAGCTGTGACAAACAAGCCCAAATAACTGACCCATATTTGTTTTAGTTTGCCAAAAGCAGCAACTCGCAAATTCATCATGATGAGACTGGCAATGCCACCTGGTGCATACATGACCATGAACAAGAACAACAAGCCTAAGTAAAGCAACCAAGCTTTGGTGAGCTCAGACAACAGCACGAAGGCCAGCACCATCAGAATGCCGCCAATGATGGGGCCAAAAAAGAAGGTTGCACCGCCCACGAATGTGAACAACAGATAGCCGCCTGAGCGCCCTGCTCCGACCACCTCTGAAGTGACAATTTCGAAATTGAGCGCACCTAAACCACCTGAGATGCCTGCAAAAAAACCTGCAATGATGAATGCAAAGTATCGAACACGTTGTGTGTTGTAACCAATGAATTCAACTCGCTCAGGATTGTCGCGTACCGCATTTAAAATTCTACCCAAAGGCGTTTGGGTGAACGCATACATGAGCGCTACACAAATGAAGGTGTAGATTGCAATCAAATAGTAAATTTGAATTTGCGGCCCGTAGGAGATTCCCCAAACTGTTGGGCCCGCCACACGATTGCCTGAGATGCCTGCTTCGCCACCAAAAAATTCGGAAAACATGAGCGACATGGCAAACACCAGTTCGGCCACACCCAACGTAATCATGGCAAAGGGTGTACCCGATTTTTTAGTGGTGACATAACCCAGCAAAATGGCAAAACCAATGCCAGCGAAACCGCCAACCAAGGGCAAAAGACTGACTGGGATTTGAGAAGTACCCGCAGTAATCGAGTTAAGTACGTGAATCGCCACAAAAGAGCCAAGTCCCGTGTAGACCGCATGTCCAAAACTCAACATGCCACCTTGACCTAACAAAATGTTGTAGGACAGGCAGGCAATGATGGCAATGCCCATTTGAGCCAACATGGTGCCCGACAAATTGCTGGTAAAAATAAGCGGCGCGAAAATTAAGACAATGGCGAAGAGGCTCCAAATGAGCCAACGGCCAACGTTGTAGGGTTTGAATTGATAACTTTTCATGATGTCATCCTTCTCGAGTGCCCAGAAGCCCCTTCGGACGGAATATCAAAATCAACACCAAGAACAGGTAAGGCAAGATAGGCGCCACTTGAGAAACGGTTAATTTCAAGAAAGAGTTGTTTTGCAAATCGCTAGAAAGTTGAAAGCCGAGATCTTTGGACACGCTGACAAAAGAGTAGTCAAAGGCAATGGCAAAGGTTTGAATGACGCCAATCAGCACCGAAGCTAGAAATGCACCCGATAAAGATCCCATGCCTCCCACGACCACCACCACAAAAATGACCGAGCCTACTGTGGCTGCCATGGCGGGTTCGGTGACAAAGGTGCTGCCACCAATGACGCCCGCCAAACCAGCCAAACCAGTGCCAGCACCGAACACCAACATGAAAACACGTGGCACATTGTGTCCAAGTGCTTCTACGGTTTCAGGATGCGTCAGTGCGGCTTGAATCACCAAACCAATGCGTGTCTTGGTCAGCAGCAACCACAAAGAGAGCAGCATGAGCAAGGCCACAAACATCATGAAAGCACGGGTGGCGGGAAAAGGAGAGCAAACAATCCGAATGGTGGCATCGGCAGCACTGCACATTGCAGCGGGTGCTGCACCCCATATCAACTGAAGCCCAGTTGTCGCGTTATTAATAAGCGTAAATGCCGAGCCCTTTAGCAGCTCTGGCGGATTGAATTCAACGGCAGTTCGACCCCAAATGAGTTGAACCAACTCATAAACAATGTAGGACAAGCCAAACGTCACCAAGAGTTCGGGGACGTGCCCAAATTTATGAACTTTTCGCAAGCTTAGGCGTTCAAAAATAACGCCGCAGCCACCCACTAAAAAGGGCGCGACGAACAGAGCAGGCCAGAACCCAATCAGACTGGTGAGGGTGTATCCAAAATAGGCCCCAATCATGTAAAAAGATGCATGTGCAAAATTCAAAACACCCATCATGCTGAAAATCAGCGTGAGCCCTGAACTAAGCATAAACAGCAACAACCCATAGCTCAATCCATTGAGCATGGAGATGATGAAGAACTCCATAACAAACTACCTTCTGCCAACCATGGCAAGCCAAATCAAAAAAGAAGGGCCCAACCCCCTTAGGAGCGGGCCCTACTCGAAACTCACTTCAATTAGCCTGGACGCTTCATCTGGCAGCTGGTGGGCGTGCTTGAAACGTAGGATGGGAACTCTTTCACAGGAATCATAGTCATGCCTGTATTTTCAACGCTGTAGTTGTATTTTTTATCAACTTTGCTCCAAACCGTGAGGTACAGGGGCTGTTGCAGTTGGTGGTCAGTTTTGCGCATTTCAATTTCGCCATTGAAAATACTGGTGGTTTTTAAACCTTCCAAAGCTGCTGCCACTTTGACAGGGTCAGTGGACTTGGCTTTGGCCATGGCATCACCCAAGGTGGCGAAAATGCTGTGAACTGAACCCGTGTAAAAGTCGTCATTGAACTTGGCTTTGAACTCGTCTTGCCATTTGTCCATCTGACCGCCCATTTTGTAGTGGCCGTAGGCAATTTGGAACACGCGGCCTTCACCATTTTTGCCCAAAGCTGTGGGAGTGCCTGTAACGCCTGTGTAGTAAGTGTAGAAGTTGCCGTTAAAACCGCCTTCGTTGGCCGCCTTGACCAAAAGGGCCAAGTCAGAACCCCAGTTACCAGTTACAACCGAATCAGCGCCAGAGGCTTTGATTTTGGCGACGTAGGGTGCGAAATCGCGAACTTGGGCCAAGGGGTGCAAATCTTCGCCCACGATTTGAACATCAGGGCGCTTGCGGCTGATGCCCTCTTTGAAGAACTTGGCCACTTGGTGACCGTGCGAGTAGTTTTGATTCAACAAGAAAACTTTTTTGGTTTCTGGACGATCTTTCATGAAGGTCGTCAGGGCTTCCATTTTCATGGAGGTGTCTGCGTCAAAACGGAAGTGCCAGTAGTTGCACTTGCTGTTGGTAAAGTCAGGGTCAACGGCTGAGTGATTCAAGAAAATAATTTCTTTGCCAGGATTGCGTTCGTTGTATTTGCTAACAGCTTCAATCAAAGCACCTGCAACGCCAGAACCATTGCCCTGTGTGATGTAACGAATGCCTTGGTCAGTGGCCGCTTTCAAGACGTTCAAACTTTCTGCAGGGCTCAACTTGTTGTCAAAGCCCACGACTTCAAATTTGACGCCAGCCTTGTTCAAGGCACTGTATTTCTCTGCAAAAAACTGAAAGCTTTTGAGCTGGTTATTGCCCACAGGTGCCATGAGGCCAGACAAGGGGTCAATCCATGCAATTTTGACTGTTTCGCCTTTTTGAGCAAAAGCACCAAATGCACACAATGCCATTGAGGCAACGACAATCGAACGAACTCCAAATTTCATATTTAGCTCCAACATTGATGAAAAATTTTTACACTGTCAGAGTAACTGTTTTGTAAGTTTTTCTGGTCGGGGTTTGCCCTAGGCGCTATCGCACAAGCGACTTAGAACTTCCAAAAAACCTAGAAATGGCTGACTCAGTTGATTTCACTCAAAGGTTTGGCAACTTGTAGTCTGCCAATTGGGTGCGCAGTTTGGTTTTCAACATTTTCCCTGTGGCTCCTAAGGGTATTGCGTCCACGAAAATGACGTCATCGGGAATCTGCCATTTGGCCGTTTTGCCTTCATAAAACTTTAACAAATCTGAACCTAAAAGCTCGGCGCCAGGCTTTTTCACAACGCACACCACCGGCCGCTCATCCCATTTTGGATGTGGCATGCCAATGCAAGCGGCCATCACAATATCTGGGTGGGCCATGGCAATGTTCTCAATGTCAATCGAGCTGATCCATTCCCCGCCAGACTTGATCACATCCTTGCTGCGATCCGTGATTTGCATGAACCCGTCTTCGTCAATGGTGGCCACATCCCCTGTTGGAAACCAGCCATCTAGCAGCGGAGAAGGCCCTTCTTGTTTGTAGTATTCACGAATGATCCAAGGGCCCTTGACCAACAAATCGCCATAGGTTTTGCCATCGTGTGGCAAGGACTCGCCCGCCTCGTTCACAATTTTCATGTCCACACCGAAGATGGCACGTCCCTGCTTCAGCCGCAATTTCATTTGTGCCTCTTCGGGCAAATCAAGGTGTTTGTTCTTCAAGGTGCACAGCGTTCCCAGAGGGCTCATTTCTGTCATGCCCCAGGCATGCAAAACATCAACGCCATAGGACTCGCGGAACGCATCAATCATGGCGGGCGGACAAGCCGAACCCCCAATGACCGTTCGTTTGAGGGAGCTGAAATTCAAACCATGGGGTTTCATGTGGCTCAACAGCATTTGCCAAACGGTGGGCACACCCGCTGCAAAAGTCACCTTCTCAGCCTCGATCAATTCATAGATTGATTTGCCATCCAATGCAGGCCCCGGAAACACCAATTTCGCGCCGGTCATGGCCGCACTGTAGGGGATGCCCCAAGCATTCACATGGAACATGGGCACGACCGGCAAGATGGCATCACGTGCAGAAATGCACATCACATCAGGCAAGGCCGCAGCATAGGCATGCAGCAGCGTGGAACGGTGGCTGTAAAGCGCGGCTTTGGGATTGCCTGTCGTGCCGCTGGTGTAACACATGCTTGAAGCCGTGTTTTCATCTAATTCCGGCCATGTGTAATGCGTTGATTGACCCGCAAGCAAGGTCTCATAACTTGTTAAGTTGGGGATGCCAGAGTCGGTGGGCAATTTGTCTGCATCGCACAGTGCCACCCAGTGCTTCACCGTGGTGCATTTGGCATGAACCGCTTGCACCAAAGGCAGAAAAGTCATGTCAAAACATAGAATTTCGTCTTCTGCATGGTTGGCAATCCAAACCACTTGATCTGGGTGCAATCTAGGATTCAAAGTGTGCAGCACCCGCCCAGATCCGCTGACACCAAAATAAAGTTCAAGGTGCCTATAGCCGTTCCATGCCAGGGTGGCAACGCGCGCGCCTTGTGCCAACTTTAAGCTGTCTAAAGCATTGGCCATCTGTCTGGAACGATTTGCAACATCGGCCCAGGTGTAACGGTGAACGTCACCTTCCACTCGCCTAGACACAACTTCGCCGTCGCCATGGTGCCGATTGGCAAATTCAATCAAAGAAGAAATCAGCAAAGATTGCTGTTGCATGAGTCCAAACATAAACACCTCAAAAAATTGCAATAGACCGCTTTTTAGCACGTCTGCCAACCGGCCCCTCAAAACCAGTGCGGCAACAGGTGCATCCAAAGGCGAAGACAATAGCCCCATGACTTGGATCAATCGAATGAATTCCCTAGGGCCCAGCTTCACAACGGAAGTCATGCCCACCCCTGTTCCGGAGCCTAGCTGGGTTGCCCAAAATTTCAAATTAGGGCAAGACTTGGGTCTGCCGGATGAGTGGCTGAATGGCACTGAAGGGCTGGCTGTTTTCAGTGGCAATGGCTTGTGGGAGGGTATGCAAGCCCGAGCCAGTGTTTACAGTGGCCACCAATTTGGTCAATGGGCGGGTCAATTGGGCGAT
>CALCBL010000288.1 GCA_937897495.1 uncultured Burkholderiales bacterium | reverse complement strand
CAGACAAGACAATGACCAAGGCGGCCACGCCAAGTCCAATGCCAAGCATGGAAACCCCAGAAATAAACGAGATGAAGCCGTTGCGGCGCGTGGCCCGTCCTGCGCGGGTGTAGCGCCAACCCAAAACCCACTCGTAAGCAAATTCAAGACTCATTCAAGACCACTTTCAAAGGCACTGATCGCGCCGCAAGCCGACTGTCTAAAAGGGACATTGTGTCATCCCTGACAATACAGCCATGAACGCAGCTTTACCAAGCACCGCAACACCTCAGGTCAATGAGGGCCGCTCACCCACTCGACATTGGGTGATTGCCTACGCAGCGCCTGAACCTGAAGCTCTGCGCGCGGCAATGAACAATGCACTGGACACATTGTATTTGCCCAATTTGCAAAAATTACTCGGCCGAATGGCATGCGTCTCAAAATTAAGCACCTCGCCGGAGGGCGTCAGTGCCTTTCTCATGCCGCATGAATCGGCCCCGCAGCTCCTAGGTGCCAAACCATCATTGGGAAAAGAAGCCATCATGACCCCTTGCCATTGGCAAGTCGGCATGAACGAAGTCACTTTGCTGGAACCTCAAGAACTGGCTCTGAACGAGCAGGAGTCAAAACAGCTCTTGTCCGCTATACAACCCTACTTTGAGGAAGATGGGCTTCAAGTGGTCTATGAAAGCCCCTTGGTTTGGCGCGTCAAAGGTGATCTCTTGGATGGCTTGCCCTTGGCCAGCATTGACCGTGTTGTCGGCCAAAACATCAAACCATGGATGCCAGAACATCAGCGCGCCAAAACTTTGCAACGCTTGCAAAGTGAAATGCAAATGCTGCTCTACCAACACCCCGTGAACGACGAGCGCAGTTTGAAGGGCCGTTGGACCGTCAATTCTTTTTGGATGCATCGCAGCCTAGAACAACTTTATCCTGATGCATCAGACTTGAATGTTGCACTTGATTTGCGTGAAAACATGCAAGCTTCTAATGCCAAACTGTGGCAGCAAGGCTGGGAACACCTTGACGCCACGCTGTGCCAATCTTTGAGTCAAGCCTTAGATCAAAATCACGACGTTTCTCTCACGCTTTGCAGTGAAACATCTTGGCGGCACTATCGGCCGCAGCCAGTCTCTTGGCTCAACAAACTGCACCGACTGATTCAACCTGTTTCTGTGATCAAAGAATTGCGCGCCCTGTCCTCCGGAGTTTCTGCCCCATGAGTTTGAAAATATTAACGCGCGATGTACCGCCCCGAAGTGCATGGGCCCTTGAACAGGCAGGCATTCATCCTTTGCTTTCGCGCTTGTTTGCGGCACGCGGCATTGTCAGTCCTGAAGAATTAGACGATGGCTTGGCTAAGTTGTTAGCGCCCACCACACTCAAGGGATCTCAGGAAGCAGCAAGCTTGTTGGCAGATGCCATTGCCGCCAACAAGCGCCTTTGCATTGTGGCCGATTACGATTGTGACGGTGCCACAGCATGTGCAGTGGGCGTGCGGGGTCTGCGCATGTTGGGCGCAAACAATGTCAGCTATATCGTGCCCGACCGCGTAGTCGATGGGTACGGCCTAACTGCCCCCATCGCAGATCGCGTGAAGCAATCGGGTGCCGATGTTTTGATCACCGTCGACAACGGCATCGCCAGCATGGAAGGTGTTGCGCAAGCGCAGGCTCTGGGCTTGCAGGTCTTGGTCACTGACCATCACTTGCCTGCGGCCACCCTGCCCACTGCAGAAGTGATTGTGAATCCGAATCAACCCGGTTGCGAATTTGAAAGCAAGTCCTTGGCAGGTGTAGGCGTCATGTTCTATGTGCTGTTGGCGCTCCGTGCGGCGTTGCGACAGCGCGGCATTTTCTCTGCCGAATCTCAACCCAAACTCGATGCACTGCTGCCCTTGGTGGCGCTTGGCACTGTGGCCGATGTGGTGAAACTTGACAACAACAACCGCCGCTTGGTGGCTCAAGGCTTGAAACGCATCAGAGCAGGCTCGATGCCTGCCGGCATGTTGGCTTTGTTCAAAGCCGCTGGCCGCGAAGCCAAAGTGGCCACCACCTTTGATTTTGGATTTGCATTGGGCCCTCGCATCAACGCCGCAGGCCGCTTGTCAGACATGACGCTGGGCATTGAATGCCTGATCACGGACGACACCGCCAGAGCCGATGAGTTGGCAAGGCAGCTTGATGCCATCAACCGAGAACGCCGCGACATTGAAGGCGATATGCGCCATCAAGCCATGGAAATCGCCGAGTCTTTGTTTGATGACAGCGATGAACCGCCGCCAGCCATTTGTGTTTTTGACCCCGATTTTCACGAAGGCGTAGTGGGCATCGTGGCTTCGCGCATCAAGGACAAATTTCACCGGCCCTGCTTTGTCTTTGCAGCCAGCAATGCGCCTGGCAAAGAGCATGAATTAAAAGGCTCAGGCAGATCGATTCCAGGTTTTCATTTGCGCGACGCGCTAGACCTCATGGCCAAAAAGCACCCGCACATTTTGCTGCGCTTTGGCGGACACGCCATGGCCGCGGGCTGCACCATTGAAGAAGAACATCTGGAATTATTTGAGTCATGCTTTATGGAAGTGGCCGCAGCGCTGATGTCACCTGCCACCCTTCAACGCAAGCTCGAAACTGACGGGCCTTTAGACGCACAATACCGGCGTGTTGAATTCATTGATGTGATGCACAAAGAAGTTTGGGGTCAAGGTTTTGCACCGCCTGTGTTCAGCGAAGAGGTGGAAGTCGTCTCGCAAAGACTGGTGGGTGAAAAACACTTGGCCTTGAAACTCAAGCACCAAGGTCAACCGGTGGATGGCATTTGGTTTGGCCGAATAGAGCCTTTGCCAGCCCGCGTGAAACTGGCATTCCGATTGGATGTGGACGAATGGCAAGGCCAAAAACGCGTTCGCTTCATGGTGGAAGCGGCCGATATTTAACGCTTGGCTTGCAGGGCCTTCAAAACAGCCGGAGACACAAGCCCCTCTACCTTGCCACCCAAGGTAGAAATTTCTCGCACCAAGGTGCTGCTAATGTGCTGCACAGAGGCGCTGGTGTGCAAAAACACGGTATCAACTTCGGGTGCCAAATGGCGGTTCATGCCAGCCATTTGTGTTTCGTAGTCGTAATCGGTGACCGAGCGCAAGCCTCGCACAATGACACGCGCGCCTTGGGTGTGCACAAAGTCACACAACAAACCGGTAAAAGGCAAGACACTCACATTGCCCAAATCTTGCGTCACTTCTTGGGCCATGGCCAAACGCTCGTCCAGTGTGAAAAGCGTTTTTTTATGGTGTGCGGTGGCCACGGCCACCACCACTTTGTCAAACATTTGAGACGCGCGATAAATCACGTCTTCATGACCCAGTGTCAGTGGGTCAAAGGTTCCAGAATAAACAGCGGTAACTGAGCGACTCATGGGGGCTCCTGATCGTTTAGAAGGATTATCCCTCGAATGGGCGTTGCAGCAAATGTGCGTGAACAGCACCGGCTTTCATGTGTTTCACCGCCTGCAGTCCACAGGCCTGAACCGCTTCGTCTGTCCAATGGACGGGGGCTTCCAAATAGACCCAGCCCTCTGGCACAACAGCTTTGGCAGCAGCCTGCAATGCTTTCTCGAAGTACTCCCCTTCAAATGGCGGATCTAAAAACACCACATCCAGGCTACTGGGCGCCAAGCGTTGCAGGCCCATCATGGCGTCGCCCTTTTGTACCTGCACGGCTTGAGCTTTTAAACGTTGCTGTGTCTCAAGCAACTGTGCCACCAGTTGTGCATCTTGTTCCAACATCAACACACTTTGAGCACCCCGCGATGCAGATTCAAATCCCAAAGCACCGGTGCCCGCAAAGGCATCGACACAGCGCCAACCCGTCAGGTCTTGGCCTAGCCAATTGAACAGTGTTTCGCGCACCCTGTCTGGCGTGGGCCGCAGGCCGGGTCGATCGATCACTTTGATTTTGCTGCGCTTCCATTGGCCACCAATGATGCGGACTTCGTGCGAAGGTGAGCCGATAGCAGCTTGATGGATTGGTTTAGTAGGCATGGGCCCGAGCTTAACTCGTTGTCAGGAGATTTTGAGCGTGCCTTAAGTTTTCATAGAATAGAGCCCAACACACCCTTCAATATGTTCCGATTCTTTCGATCATCCCCCAAAACAGCCCCTGTTGATGACAAGGCCTTGCCTGCCAGTCCCTCGTCAACTCAAGCCGAGTCAACCACCGCATCTGAACAGCCTACAGCTGCTGAAGCACCCCGCCAATCTTGGCTTAGCAAGCTCAAAGCGGGTCTGCGTAAAACGGGTGGAAGCATTGCCTCGGTCTTTACCGGCACTCAAATTGACGATGCACTGTACGAAGAGCTTGAGACGGCCTTGCTATTGGCCGATACAGGCGTCAAAGCCACAGAACACTTGTTGCAAGACCTCAAAGCGCGCGTCAAAGCGGCCAAGGCCACCGACCCTGCAGCAGTTAAAGCCTTGTTGATTGAAGCCATTACGGACTTGCTGCTGCCACTTCAAAAGCAACTTCACATCGGCACACAAAAGCCGATGGTCATCATGGTGGCAGGCGTCAATGGCGCAGGCAAAACAACGTCCATTGGCAAACTCACGCATCATTTGGCTGATCAGGGCGCCAGCGTGTTGTTGGCGGCGGCCGATACGTTTAGGGCAGCGGCACGCGAGCAGTTATCGGTTTGGGCTCAGCGCAATACGGTAGAAATCATCAGCCAACAAGGCGGTGACCCTGCTGCAGTCAGTTTTGATGCTGTGTCTGCGGGCAAAGCACGTGGCAGAGATGTGGTGTTGGTCGATACAGCGGGCCGCTTGCCCACCCAACTGCACCTCATGGAAGAATTGAAAAAAATCAAACGTGTGGTGCAAAAAGCCGATGCCAGCGCACCGCATGAAGTCTTGTTGGTGATCGATGGCAACACGGGTCAAAACGCCTTGACGCAAGTGAAAGCGTTTGACGAAGCTTTGGGCTTAACCGGGCTGATCGTGACCAAGCTAGACGGCACCGCCAAAGGCGGTGTGCTGTGCGCCATTGCACGCGAAAAAGCCATTCCTGTTTACTTCATAGGCGTGGGCGAACAACTGGACGATCTGCAAACATTTGATGCGCGAGAGTTTGCAGAAGCCTTGCTCAACTAAGCCGATTGCCTTTAAAACCTTTGCGGCGCAAAAGGCCGCGGGTCAATGCTAGTAGCCTCTTTCGACATCAATTCAGACAACAAGACGCCAGTCCCAGGCCCCGTGCTAAAGCCAATGTGCTGATGCCCAAACGCCAACCACAATCCTGGTGCGTTAGGTGCCTCCCCAATCACTGGGCGGCTGTCTGGCGTGGTGGGCCTAGCGCCCAACCAATCTGACCCTGGAACGGCCGACTTCATGGGTAAAACACGCCGCGCTGCGTTTTCAGCACACTCCAACTGTTGCAGGTTGGACCCCTCATCGCGTGCGGCCAACTCAACGCCTGTGGTCATGCGCAGAATGTCAGCACCCTGCTCGTCTTTCATGGGCGATAAAACATAGGCGCCTGAAAGGTCATAAATGGGGCGTCCCAAACGAACGCCTTCCACCGGTTGGAAATGACGGTGGTAGCCACGCTCAAAACCCATGTTGACCTTGAAGTTGTTCTGCAATTGGCTGGCCTCAAGCAAGCATTCAGACCAAGGCCCCATGGCCACCACAATATTCGGCGTCCAATGAACGCCTCCATCTGGGTTGACCCATTGCCAGCCACTGGGCTGCTGCTGCAAGGCAATGACTTTTGATTGCACCAGTTGCCCACCCGCTTCTAAAAACTGCGCTACGTAGGCCTTGACCACGGCACGTGGGTTGTCGACCGATGCAGCATCTTTGACCCACAGCGCATGACTGAATGCAGGCGCCAAATGAGGCTCCAAGGCTTGCAGCGATGGCGCATTCAATACTTCGCAAGCGACACCAAATTCTTGCAAAACTTCGCGACTTGCAGCACCGGATTCAAATGCAGCGGCATGGGCATACAGCCAAAGCCAACCCGTATCACGCAATCGGCTTTCAACATGGGCTTTTTTCAACCATGCTCGGTGCGTGTCCGAAGACAATTGAATCAAACCATCTAGTGCAACAGTGGTGACCTCAAAGCTAGAGCGTTTGGCGTGCCAAAGAAAACGCCACAACCATTGCCAATGCGATAGCGCACTGGGTCTGATTTTGAGGTTGGGCCCAGGTCTTAGCAACATGGCGGGAAGGTTTTGCCAGAGCCCAGGCCGATTGAAAGGCAACAAGGAACTGCGAGAAATCACGCCGGCATTGCCATGCGAGGTTTCTTCGCCGGGTGCTTGCTGGTCGACCAAAGTAACGCTCCAGCCTTTGGCCTGCAAAGCCAAAGCACACGAAACCCCAACCATGCCAGCGCCAAGCACTGTCACTTGTCGACTGGTTTCAAAAAGATTCATGTTCCTATTTTGCTTGAAATCTGACGTCGCCCATCATTTCTGCCAACTAGAAGCACTCGAGCAAGCCAAGCTGTGAGCCATGTCCATGGCACTTTAGATTTATAGTATGGCCATGAAATTGCTTCAATGGTCCATCGCTGGTTCAGTCTTTTTGGTTTTAGGCGCAACTGCCTTCTGGTTGAAAAGGGATGAGGCATCCGTCAAACAAGTGCAGACCGCCAAATTGCAATGCGAATTGCCACCATCTTTAACCACTGCCCCAAAGCCTGGCATGGTCTGGATTCCTGAGGGTGTTTTCGACATGGGTGACAGCGTTTATGCCGAAGAAAAACCTGTTCGCAACGTGCGAGTGAAAGGTTTTTGGATGGATCGCACAGAGGTCACCAATTCAGAATTTGCAGCCTTCGTCAAAGCCACTGGCTATGTCACTGTGGCAGAGCGGCCGGTCAACCCGCAATTGATTGCCAGCTTGCCAGAAGACATGCGCAAACCTGGGGCCGTGGTGTTTAAGGTGCCAGCCAAGCTCACCTACGGAGATGACCCGCGGCAGTGGTGGCAGTACATACCAGACGCGAATTGGAAGCAGCCAGCAGGCCCAGGCTCCAGCGTAGACAAGTACGGTCAATTTCCTGTGGTGCACATCACTTTCGAAGATGCACAAGCCTACGCCAAATGGAAGGGACACCGCTTGCCTACTGAAGCAGAATGGGAGTGGGCAGCCCGCGCCGGCGCCAAGGAATTGCCAGGCCAACACGATCAACCTGACAGTGCCAACACATGGCAAGGTATTTTTCCCATGGCCAATGCCAGCGAAGATGGCTTTGCCGGCTTAGCCCCCGTGGCTTGCTATGCACCCAATGCCTATGGCCTGTTTGACATGATCGGCAATGTGTGGGAACTCACGACGGATCTATTTGTAGCCGAGAGGCCTGCCATTTCAAATTCACAGCAAGGACTCGATCCTGATGAAGCACAAAGACCCCCCATCTTTAAAACGCTTCAAGCCAATGCACAGCCCAAAGCACGCGTGATCAAGGGCGGCTCTTTTTTGTGCGCGCCCAATTACTGCATGCGCTATCGCGCAGGGTCTAGGCAACCCCAAGAAGAAGATTTGGCAGTCAGCCATTTGGGCTTTAGAACCATCTATCAGCCATGATGATCTTGAAACGCATCCTGCTTTCGACCTTGGTCTTGGTGACCTTGTTGGCCGTCTTGCTGCTGGCCATGAAAGACAAAATCACGCTAGGGGCTGAAGCTTATTTGTATGGATACCCCTTGGTCATGATGGAAACCACGCGCGTTCAAAGCGCGAAATACATCGGTCCTGAAAATCAGTTGCGCATGGTCAGGCAATTTCCAAACGCGCAATTTAAAGATGTGGTGCGGCCCAATGTCGATACGCTCTACACCACAGCATTTATCAGCATGAAAGAGGGGCCGTGGGTGTTTGAAATGCCCGCCAACGACAAGCGTTACGAATTGATGCCATTCATGGATGCATGGACCAATGTGTTTGCATCTCCTGGAACTAGAACTTCTGGCAATCAAGGCGCCACTTATTTATTGGCCGGCCCAGAATGGGATGGCCAGGTGCCTAAGGGCATGACTCTTTTAAAGTCCCCCACCGACATGGTCTGGCTCATTGGCAGAACGCAAACCAACGGAGCAGAAGATTTTGCAACGGTGCATGAATTGCAAAACCGTCTACGCCTTACAAAATGGCCAACGCCGGAAAAACCCACATCAGCAAACACCGATTTGAAAAGAGATGCAAAACCAGATTGGCAAGTCAGCCTTGAACCTAGC
>CALCBL010000287.1 GCA_937897495.1 uncultured Burkholderiales bacterium | reverse complement strand
GTTCAACATATTTTGCAAGCCTTGAAATCTCTATGAGCCACAACGATTCATCCTTCATCAAACCATCAGCTTGCGCATTAGGCACATGCACTCTGGTGGGCGCAGGCCCAGGCGATCCTGAATTGCTCACCCTCAAAGCCGTTAAAGCCATTCAAGCAGCTAGCGTTTTGTTCGTCGATGACTTGGTCAACGATGCAGTTTTAAAACATGCATCGCTGACTGCTCGCATTGTTCATGTGGGCAAACGCGGCGGTTGCAAAAGTACACCTCAAACTTTCATAGAAAAGCTCATGATCAGCGCCGTGAATGAAGGTGAAACCGTGGTGCGCCTAAAGGGTGGAGACCCCTTTATTTTTGGTCGCGGCGGCGAAGAAGTGGAACACCTTCGAGATGCGGGTATTGCGGTAACAGTCATCAACGGCATCACTTCAGGTTTAGCCGCTATCAGCAGTTTGGGGGCACCGCTGACGCACCGCGAGCATGCCCACGGAGTGGTCTTTGTCACAGGCCATGCCAAGCCCGGAGACAGCGGCACCGATTGGCGCCAACTGGCAGCCACTGCGCGCGATGCCAAACTCACATTGGTCATTTACATGGGTGTCAGTGGTGCAGACCATATTCAAACTGAACTGCTAACGGGCCTGCCTGCCGACACACCCGTTGCCATCATTGAGAACGCCAGCTTGCCTGAGCAGCGCCAAGCTCTGACACGCCTTGACCGTCTTACTTTCACATTGAATGAGACAGGCCTGAAAAGCCCCAGCATCTTGGTTGTGGGCAATGTGGTTCAAGCTTGCGCACAAATTTTCCAAACGGAGCCATCTAGCCCTACACTCCCACTGCATGCAAACATGTGATGTGGTCATCGTAGGCGCCGGCGCTGCCGGCCTTTTTTGTGCTGGCGTGGCTGGGCAATTGGGCTTGTCCGTCTTGTTAGTCGATCACAGTCACAAGGTGGCTGAAAAAATTCGTATTTCTGGCGGCGGTCGAAGCAATTTCACCAATCGCCTAATCGACGTCAGTGCGCCTCACAAACATTTCCTCAGTGAAAATCCGAACTTCTGCCGCAGTTCTTTGTCGCGCTATACCGCGCAAGATTTCATTGAACTGGTGCAGTCTTATGACATCCCGTTTCATGAAAAACACAAGGGCCAATTGTTTTGCGATCGTTCTGCTGAAGATCTGATTCAAATGCTTTTGAAGGAGTGCGACAAAGGGGGGGTGATGCGTTGGCAAGGCTGCGGCGTGAAAGCCATCACCGCTGAGGGCTCTGGCTACAAATTGCAAACTGACCAAGGCGAAGTTCAAGCCGGCGCGGTGGTCGTTGCCACTGGCGGCTTGTCTATTCCAAAAATTGGCGCCACCGACTTTGGCTACCGCATTGCAGAACAATTTGGCTTGCGTTTGGTTGCCAGACGACCAGGACTGGTTCCTCTCACCTTTGATGGCGCCGACTGGGCACCCTATGCCGGCTTGGCGGGCTTGTCATTGCCAGTGAGCATCGAGACTGGCGCCAAAAAGACCCACACACGTTTTGACGAAGACCTTTTGTTCACACACCGCGGCTTGTCTGGCCCAGCTGTGTTGCAAATTTCCAGCTATTGGCAAGAAGGTCAGCCCCTTCATTTGAACCTGGCACCCCAAGAAGACATTGAAGGCTCGCTCATGCAAGCCAAAGTCAGGTCCAAAAAACTCATTGCCAACGAGCTTGGCGCTTGGGTGCCGCACCGATTGGCAGACGCCTGGGTCGCCCAAGACCCCCAATGGCAACGCCCAGTGGCCGAAGCCAGCGACAAAGCCTTGCTTCAACTGGCCCAAAAACTGAGCCACTGGCCCCTCACCCCCAATGGCAGCGAGGGCTACAAAAAGGCTGAGGTCACATTGGGCGGGGTAGACACCCGAGATTTGTCGTCCCAAACCATGGAATCCAAGCAGCCAGGCCTGTATTTCATTGGAGAGGTTGTCGACGTCACAGGTTATCTGGGTGGCTACAACTTCCAGTGGGCCTGGTCCAGCGCATTTGCATGCGCCCAAGCCCTCAAGCAAAAACAGGCTGTAGCCCTGTAAATATCCCAGAAACAGCTTAAAACAGTCTAAAACTTAGGGCTATAATCCAAGGCTTCGCTGGCAATCCTCCGTCTGCCAAATACTAGTTCGTGACGGGGAACCCGCCGAAACTGCTTGTAAGGGCTCGATCTTCCCTCTCAGTGTCAGTCGGCATATTTTGGAAACATTGAAATCCATGACCACCATTCGCGTGAAAGAAAACGAGCCGTTTGACGTAGCACTTCGCCGCTTCAAACGCACCATTGAAAAACTCGGTCTGTTGACCGACTTGCGTGCCCGTGAGTTTTATGAAAAGCCCACCACAGAACGCAAGCGCAAAAAAGCGGCCGCTGTGAAGCGCCACTACAAGCGCGTGCGCAGCATGCAATTGCCCAAGAAGATGTACTAATCTGCTTCGGCAGTCAGTTCACTTCGTTCAAAGATTCGCCTGAATTTTTGAATCTGCGAAGCCCTCCGGGGCCAAGCAAAGCCCGCTGGAGGACGCTCAAGCGGGCTTTTTTTAATTCAAGCCAGCGTTCATCCACTTTAGGAAACACCATGAGCCTCAAAGACCAAATCACCGAAGACATGAAGAATGCCATGCGCGCCAAATATACGGCGCGTTTGGGCACAATTCGTTTGCTGTTGTCGGCCATGAAGCAAAAGGAAGTGGACGAGCGCGTGGTGTTGGACGATGCCGCCATTGTGATCATCCTAAACAAACTGGTGAAGCAGCGCAAGGACTCTATTGCAGCGTTTGAATTGGCGGCTCGTCAAGATTTGGTTGATATTGAACAAGCAGAGATGGTGGTGTTGCAGGCCTATTTGCCAGCGCGTATGTCTGCCGAGGAAGTGACTGCCGCAGTTCAAGCCATCGTTGCTTCCTTGGGCGCCTCAGGCCCTGGTGACATGGGTAAAGTGATGGGTGCTGTGAAAACTCAACTGGCCGGCAAAGCCGACATGGGCCAAGTGTCAGCAGCCGTCAAAGCCGCCCTCGCAGGGTAATTTAATTGGGGTCATTTAATTGGGGTCAGAGCAACATTAATTTGGTCAATCAAAGGTGATGAAGGCTAAGGGGGGCTTCCTCATGGTGGGGTACCACAAATCGTTCAGCCCCCCTTAGCCTT
>CALCBL010000286.1 GCA_937897495.1 uncultured Burkholderiales bacterium | reverse complement strand
CAGTGGCATCAGCAACCCGCCACCCAGCAGCATCCCTTCAAGCGACGCCTAAAACTTAGCCTCAAGTTTCAGACGAATTGACCGGCGTGGGGGCTTCTTTTCTGCGCCCCTCGCGCCGTGCAATCCAAACAGTGGACACCAAAATAACTGCAGCACCCAGCCAAGTCCATTGACTTGGAAAATCGCCAAAGACCAGCCATCCTAAAAGAGAGGCCCACACCAAGTCTAAGAATCTGAGCGATTGCGTGGCAGAAATATCGGCCACACTGAAGGCTTTGGTCAGGCTGTAATGGCCGATGGTGCCCAGCAGGCCGGCCACCATAAAGCCACCCCATTGCCAAAGCGTAGGCGCTTGCCAATTTATCAAAGCCAAAGGCAAGCTGAACAAGGTGACTGAGATCGATTGCCACATCACAATGACACCTGGCTTTTCTGTTCGGGTGAGATGCTTGGTCATGAGAAACGAGGCCGCAAACACAGGCGACGAAGCCAGCATGACCAAGTTGTACCAACCCCCTGTGCCCGACAGGTTGGGCACCACCACCACCAACACGCCTGCAAAGCCAATCGCTGCCGCGATCCATCGGTCTTTGCGCATAGGCTCACCCAAAAACCACGCTGCACCCAGCATGATGAAAATAGGACCGGTGAAGCCAATGGCCGTCATGTCAGCCAAGGGGATTTGGGGCAATGCAACGAACCACAGCATCAAGCCAATGGTGTGAACGCCGCCGCGCCAAAATTGGCCTTTCACATCGTTGGGCGCATAGGCCGCCAAGCCTTGGTACCAAAGCAGTGGCAACATGATCAAGAGGCCGCAAAAATACCTGAGAAACTGCGCTTCAAACGGGTCCATTTGCATGGCAAAGGATCGCGCAATGGTGTTCAACAATGAGAACGCCAAGCCCCCCAGTGCCATCCATGCCATGCCCCGAACGGGGGCTGGCAAGCGCTCAAAACGGCGGGTGTTTTGGAGACGCGCGAGGGTTAAGAATCGCTGAAGCGAAGTGGGAACAAATCTAGGCACCCATGGACTATAAATGACAGCGGTATGACGCCAAGTCTCATGGGTTACCAATGCTTAACTGTTTTTCAAGGCCTCAATGCGCTCTTCAATGGGAGGGTGCGTTGAAAACAACTGACCCATGCCACCCGCAATGCCCATGGCCGCCACACTTTTTGGCAAGTCGGCTGTGTGCAGGCCTCCCAAACGTGCCAATGCGTTCATCATGGGCTGTTTGCGGCCCATCAACTCGGCTGCGCCAGCGTCTGCGCGGAATTCACGCTGACGGCTGAACCAAGCCACCACAATGGCTGCGGCAAAGCCCAAGACAATGTCCAAAACAATGGTGGTGATCCAGTAACCCATGCCAGGGCCTGTGTTTTCTTCGTCGTTTTTGCGCAAGAAGCTGTCAACCGCATAGCCCACCACTCTGGATAGGAACACCACAAAGGTGTTCATCACACCTTGGATGAGGGCCATGGTGACCATGTCGCCATTGGCAATGTGCGCCACTTCGTGCGCCAAGACCGCCTCGATTTCATCGTGGTTCATGTTTTGCAACAAGCCCGTAGAAACTGCAACCAATGCAGAGTTCTTAAAAGCACCGGTTGCAAAAGCGTTGGGGTCACCTTCAAAGATACCCACTTCTGGCATGCCAATGCCCGACTTGTCGGCCAGCTTTTGCACCGTGTCGACCAACCACTTTTCGTCGGCATTGCTAGGTTGCGCAATGACTTGAACGCCCGAACTCCACTTGGCCACAGGCTTGCTGATGAGCAATGAAATAAAGGCGCCACCAAAACCCATGATCAGGGCGAAGCCCAGCAAGGCTGTTAAATCTAGGCCATTGGAAGTGAGGAAGCGGTTAACGCCCAGCAAGCTGGCCACAACACCCAGCACCAACACCACAGCCAAGTTGGTCAGTACAAATAAAATAATGCGTTTCATGAGGAATTTAAATTCACCACCCAGCGAATGCCAAGTGCACACTGCGAATGTTAGGGGGGACGCCAACAAAATCAAGTGCGCCCATTTAATTCCTCAAAATTGAACGGAATTAGCTTGCTTTGGGCGGGCGAAAGACCAGCGCATCGGCATAAAAATCGGGGTTTTCATTGGCAGGCCACCAAGCAGGTATCCCTAAAACAGGTGTTGGCAAAAAAGGTTTGGTCGCCAGTTTTTCAGGCTGCAGGTCTTGCGCCAACCAGGCATCCCACTCGGCCAACGGCAACTCTGATGGCACTCGCCATAAATGCACTGTGATGGCCTTGTAGGGTTTGACCAGTTTTTCTAAAGCAGCGTGGCCAAATATGACAACTTGTACGGCTTGCCAACTGGGCTTCAATTCGACAAATGCAGTCTGCCAATCACGCGCGTTCAAAGAATCCCAAATTGAGTCTGGCAATTGAATGAGCGCTGCATTTTCATCAAACACGGTCACGGCATCTCGCACCGATCCGCGTACCGCGCCCACACCTTGCAATCGAATGGCGTCTGCTTGAACTTGGTTCAATCTTTTTTTTCCAAGGGAAATTTCAACCAACACAGGGCGTTAAAAAAATCGTGCAAGCCATCTCGCGTGGGAACCGTTTGCGTGTCGTAGATGAATTGCTCATAGGCCTGCCCATCAGGCAAAGCCGATTGCGGCACGAACTGAACCGAACACATTGACTCGGTCTTTGCACCTTGCTCGATGTCGTGTTGCTCGAGCCAACGCAGGGACGCATTGCAGGCTTGCTCGACCGATGCGCCTTGCGCCACTTGATGCGCAATCCATTCACCTCGCTCGCGCCAAGGCTTGAGCCAAGGTGCCGTCCAATCTATGTCGTTCAGGCCATGCGCCATGGCAAGGCTTCGCCAGACCGAAGGGGCTTGAGCTCAGCTTCACCGAAGGGGTAGCTTTCTTGGGGTGTCCAAGATTCTCGCTTCAAAGTAATTTGGCCTTGATTGCGGGGCAAGCCATAAAAGTCGGCCCCATTGAAACTGGCAAAGGCCTCCAATTGGTCCAATTTGCCCACGCTGTCAAAGGCCTCGGCATACATTTCCATGGCGGCGTGTGCGGTGTAGCAACCCGCACAGCCAGAGGCGTGTTCTTTCAAATGAGCAGGGTGTGGCGCACTGTCAGTACCTAAGAAAAAGCGCACATTGCCCGAAGTGGCCGCTTGGAGCAAAGCCACACGGTGTGTTTCTCTTTTGAGCACCGGCAAGCAGTAGTAATGCGGCCGAATGCCACCCGTGAAAATGGCGTTGCGGTTGTAAAGCAAGTGGTGCGCCGTCAGGGTAGCAGCCATGTAGCGATCGGCCGACATCACATAGTCTGCTGCATCTTTGGTAGTGATGTGCTCAAACACAATTTTGAGTTCTGGAAAATCGCGGCGCAATGGTATGAGCTGCGTCTCAATGAAAACGGCTTCGCGATCAAACAAATCAATGTCGCTGCTGGTCACTTCACCGTGAACCAATAAGAGCATGCCCACTTTTTGCATGGCAGCCAGCGTGGGGTAAATCTTTTTCAAATCGGTGACGCCTGCATCGCTGTTGGTGGTGGCGCCTGCAGGGTACAACTTGCATGCCACCACGCCAGCGGCTTTGGCCTTCACAATTTCTTCGGGCGGCAAATTGTCAGTGAGGTACAAGGTCATGAGTGGTTCAAAATCAATGCCCTTAGGCACTGCAGCCACGATGCGTGATTTGTATTCAAGTGCTAAGGCCGCCGTGGTGACGGGCGGCTTCAAATTGGGCATGATGATGGCGCGGCCAAATTGAGCGGCGGTGTGCGGCACCACAGTCTGAAGTGCAGCGCCATCGCGCACATGCAAATGCCAGTCGTCAGGCCGTGTGATTGTCAGATTGTTTGTCATGGTCATCTTTCATTTCAGATTTGATGCTTTGCAAAGATTGCAGCAATTCAAGCGCTTTGGCATGCAACACCTCGCCAGCCGGTGTGAGTGTGGTGGGGTATGAACTGCGATTGATCAAGTCAGCCCCGGCCCAAGCTTCAAGCGATTGAATGCGCCTAGAGAAGGCCGATTGGGTGATATGTCGCAACTGAGCAGACCGGCTGAAACTCCGCGTTTCAGCCAAGCTCACAAAGTCTTCAAGCCACTTGGTATCCATGCGCGCATTATCCCGCAGACAGGCTTTGATCCTGCTCCGCTTCTGGCCAAAGCGCTGGAAAATAAAAGCGCAAAGCGTGCTGAGGCACTGCAAAACGAACACTGCCATGCGGACTGTCGGTTTCTAAGTAGCCCTTTTTGAGCAAGGCAGAGAGCAGGCTGGTGGCTACGCGCTCACCCAAGCCGCAAAGTTGTTTGAACTCCGCTCGGGTCATGTCAGTTTGAACAGCATACAAAAATTGAAGTGGCCTGAGTGCCTCTATGCGGATGCCATTGTTTTGACTGGCAGCCTCAAAGGTCAGCGAGGCTGCAATCCTGTTAAACATGCCATCTTGTTTTAAGTTGTGTGTCATGAATTGAACTTGGTCCAAGCACATGTCTAGAACGTAGTGAATCCAGTTGACCAAGCCTGCTTGCGTTAAATTGCCGCGGCCATCGAGATCACCACGCCGGTGTTCATCTGCTGCCTGCAACAGTGATTTGTATTGCGCCTCGGTTCTGGCAAAACCAC
>CALCBL010000285.1 GCA_937897495.1 uncultured Burkholderiales bacterium | reverse complement strand
ACCGTTACCGGCACCCAACTGCGAAGAAGCCGCGCCGCCTGCTGGCAATTGAGATGCTTGGTAAGCCGCAGCGGCTTGACGCACTTGTTCGCGCGCCAAACCTTGCTCTACCGTTTTCAAAAGTTTTTGCAGCGTGATGGGTTTTTCTAAAAACGCCTGTGCGCCAATGCGAATGGCGTCTACGGCGGTGTCAATGGTGGCGTGGCCACTCATCATGATAACGGGCATGTTCAAGAGACCACTGGTCGACCATTCTTTGAGCAATGTCACGCCATCGGTGTCTGGCATCCAAATGTCCAACAGCACCAGGTCGGGCCGAACACGAAGTCGGGCCTCACGGGCTTGGGCTGCGTTCTCAGCCAGCTCTACGTTGTGCCCTTCATCGTTCAAGATTTCCGAGAGCAAATCGCGAATCCCTAGCTCGTCATCCACCACCAAAATATTTGCCATGTTGCTCTTAGTTGCCTCTAATTTGCATCGACTGTGCCATTTGTATTGCACACTTTATTGAGTCGAAAAATGCCTGCTTGGTTTAAGCCTGCCCAGATTTCTCGACACTGAATGATAACGACACTTGGGCCCCTTTGACCACCCCCTCTTCAACTCGATTGGCAATGTCCAAACGGGCGCCGTGTTCGTCGGCAATTTTCTTCACAACCGCCAGCCCCAAACCGGTGCCTTTGGTCTTGGTCGTCACATAGGGCTCAAACGCCCGCTGCAAAATATTGGGCGCAAAACCCGGGCCACTGTCTAGCACCGTTAACTTGACGCGCTTGCGAGCTGGGCTCCAGCGGGTGACCAGCACCACATGCGATTGCGGATCGCTGGCATCCTGGGCGTTTTGAAGTAAGTTATGAACCACTTGGCGCAGTTGCTGGGCATCGCCTTCTATGAGCGGCAAGGTGGGGTCTAGATCTGTCTGCACTTGGGCGCGCAAGCTTCGCTCTGAAGGCTCTGGGGCGTAGAGCCCCATGACATCCATGATCAATTGGTTCAAATCTAGGGGTTTGAGTTCTGCCGAGGGTAGGCGGGCGTAATCTCGGAATTCATTGACCAGCCGCTTCA
>CALCBL010000284.1 GCA_937897495.1 uncultured Burkholderiales bacterium | reverse complement strand
ACTGGTACTGAGATCGTTTATTTATGGCTACATCTGACATCGAAACCGTAGGCAGTGCTGCCGACACCGCGAAGATTGTGGTGGCGGCTGGCTTGGCATTGGGCGGTTTTGTCGCCTTCTTCATGCTGGCGTCGCACGGCAGCTTGGTTCAATGGGGTGGCTTGCTGGCGGGTCTGATCGTTGGTGCGGTGGTGTTTTTCACGGCGCACACCGGTCGTCACTTTTTGGGCTTTTTGCGCGACGCGAAGCGCGAAGTCGAAAAAGTGGTTTGGCCGACCCGCCGTGAGTCCATGCAGATGACGATGTACGTCTTTGCGTTTGTTTTCGTGATGGCGTTGTTCTTGTGGTTGACCGATAAAACCCTTGAGTGGTTGTTGTACGACTTGGTATTGGGTTGGAGAAAGTAATGACTGAAGACACCGCAAACACAGCCGCTGCGCCACAATCACTCACGCCTGCCGATGGCATGCGTTGGTATGTGGTTCACGCCTATTCAGGTATGGAAAAGGCGGTTGAGCGCAACATCATCGAGCGCGTCAATAACGCCGGTATGCAAGCCAAGTTCGGTCGCACACTGGTGCCGACTGAAGAGGTTGTTGAGCTGAAGAACGGCCAACGCAAGACCACTGAGCGGAAGTTTTTCCCCGGGTATGTCCTGATCGAAATGACCATGGATGATGAAACCTGGCACTTGGTCAAAAACACCAACAAGGTGACAGGCTTTGTTGGTGGTGCGAAAAACCGCCCCGCGCCCATCTCTGAAGCGGACGTGCAAAAGATCATGGGTCAGATGCAAGAGGGCACTGACAAGCCCCGCCACAAGGTGGAGTTTGTTACTGGCGAATACATTCGCGTCAAAGAAGGCCCATTTGCTGACTTCAACGGTACGGTCGAAGAGGTCAACTACGAGAAGAACAAGATGCGCGTTTCAGTGACCATTTTTGGTCGCTCAACGCCCGTCGAGCTGGAATTCAGCCAGGTCGAAAAAGGTTAATTGATTTTCCCGTTGGCGCTTTAGGCGGCAGCGGTTTTGGCGTTCCCGGTCCGCGCCAAATTAAAAAACAGGATCGTTATTGACGAGGAGATTGCGCTGGTCGCAGTCGTTTGTACTCGAAGGAGTGAAAAGTATGGCGAAGAAAATCGTCGGCTTTATTAAGCTGCAAGTCCCAGCTGGTAAGGCCAACCCAAGCCCCCCAATCGGTCCCGCATTGGGCCAGCGCGGCTTGAACATCATGGAATTCTGTAAGGCGTTCAATGCCCAGACCCAAGGTGTTGAGCCTGGATTGCCACTGCCTGTGGTCATTACCGCATTTGCAGACAAGAGCTTCACATTCGTCATCAAAACGCCCCCAGCGGCCGTTCTGATCATGAAGGCACTCAAGTTGACCAAAGGTTCTTCTGTTCCTAACAAGACCAAGGTCGGCAAGATCACCCGTGCCCAGTTGGAAGAAATCGCCAACACCAAAATGAAAGACTTGAACGCTGCCAGCTTGGACGCTGCCGTTCAAACCATCGCAGGTACCGCACGCTCAATGGGCGTTACTGTGG
>CALCBL010000283.1 GCA_937897495.1 uncultured Burkholderiales bacterium | reverse complement strand
TGGGAGTCGCTTGCAGACAAATTGAAAAAGGCGGGCACCCAGTTTGTCATCGAGCCGCACATTCGCTTTAAAGGCCAAGTCGGTGAGCAAGCCACTATGTTTTTCTTAGATCCCTGTGGCAATGCCGTGGAATTTAAAGCATTTGCAAACCCTGCCAGTTTGTTTGCCAAATAGGCCAGTGCACACAAACCACTCAAATTACATCATTTGAATTTGAGCATGCGGACCGTTCAATGAAATTGAAAATGTCAGAAAAATCGCTGTTTGCGATTTTGTTGCGCTCGCCATGGTGGTGGAGTTTTTTGATCGCCGCAGTGTTGATGCTGCTTGCTCGCGTCTTCTTGCCTGAGGCCTTTCGAGCTGTGGGGATGCTCAGCGCGTTGCCATTTGCTGTGCTTGGGATCATTGCAGCCTGGCGGCAGCGCGACAAGCCTTCGCCTGAACGCGTTTCTTTGGCCTTGACCGATTTGGCCAACATGTCATGGAAGCAATTTTTGCCCATCATGGAGCAAGCCTTTGTTCAGCAAGGCTTCAGTGTGATGCCATTGAACTCGAGCGCAGCAGACTTGCGGTTGGAAAAATCAGGCAAGGTCACCTTGGTCAGTTGCAAGCGCTGGAAGGCTGCCACCTTGGGGGTCGAAGTATTGCGTGATTTGAAAGAACTTCAAGTCTCGCAAGATGTTGCATATGCTGCTTGTATCAGTCTCAGTTTGCCCACCGGCGTGGCACTTAAATTTGCAAAAGCCAACGGCGTTCAATTGATCTGCCAAGACGAGCTGGCCTCGCTTTGCCTCAAAGTCATGAAAGACTAAAGGGAGCGCCTCAGCCCTACAAAGCCCGCATGATGTGTGCAATGCAGTCATTGGTTTTGGGCGCATCGATCCAACGCATGATGCAAACCAGTTCGAGCTTCGGGTCTACCCATGTGACGGAAGAGCCAGCACCAAGTGCAAACCATGAACTGCGGGGTGCATCTTTGAACACAGCGCCATCTTTGTTCAGCCAAATGAGATAGCCGTAGTAGTGCGCCACGTCGCAAGGCTGTTGCATCATGTCCAGCCATTTGGCTGACAGAATTTGTGTGCCTTTGAAATTGCCATTGCCCATGAGCATCACGCCAATGAGGGCTTGGTCTCTGGCGGAAATAGAAACGCCGCCACCCCAATGGCTTCCACCAGGAACCGACATCATGCGTTGCCCGTTGACATCGGTCCAACCTTGCTCGTAGCCAACCCATTGAAACTCATCGGTACATCCCAATGGCTTCCGGAAAAACTCTTCAAAGACTTCAGGCAGAGGACGCTTGAACAAATGCAACAAAGCCAAAGAGAGTTGGTTGATTCGAACATCGTTGTACTCAAACCTTGAGCCTGGCTCGCCTAGGGGCCTGGCGTCACCCTTGATGCCGTCGGCTTTTCCGGGCTGGTAGGTCAACCAGCGATAACGGTCAACTTGTTCGGGAATGCCAAGGCATGTGCCTTCCCATTCACTGGTTTGTTGTAGCAAATGATGCCAAGTGATTCTGTTTAAACGTTCACCCTCAAAGCCAATACCCGGACACTTTTGAATCACAGGTTCGTGAACATCTGGCAGCAGACCTTGATCAAAAGCGATGCCAGCCAGAAGGGCTAAATATGTTTTGGCCACGCTGAAGGTGAGGTCGGCTTTGTGGGGTTCACCCCATTCAGCCAACATCACATGCTTGTGGAAAATAACCCCCGACACTGGCCCACGACCATGCACTGGGCCATACAAGCGGTTGTAGGGCGGCGGATCTACCTCATGAATGCCCCAGGGCGGTGAGGCGTCGCGAGACCATGGTGTCTCGCATTTTTCAATGAATTGAATAGCCTCTTGAAGTGCAGGCGACATATTGGATGCAAGTGTCATGGCCTAGTTAGAAAAACAAAAAGTAGCCGTTGACCGTGCTCACAAATCCCAGCGCGCCTAACAGCGTGCCGGCCCAATACAAAATAGGCATGGAGGCAACGATAGAAACTGAGAGCAAGACAATCGCAATTTGCAAAGCACCTTCAGCGTAATCAAACCAAGGGTCTTGAAGCATGGCGTGATCTCGTGTAGCTTCGTGCGCTTTGGCTCTGGCCATCAATTCTTTTTTGCCTTCTTTATTCTCCGGCTCAGACTCATAGCGATCAGCCGTTTTTTTGTAATCTTCAATTTTCTTTTCAAACATCGCCTTGGCGGTGGCGTTCATGTTGGGCTCGCGAGCGAGTTGTAACTCCAGATCGGCAGCGGCCAGTTTGAAAGACGTTTGACGAATGTTTTTGGCTTGGTAGAAAGCATAGGCATTGGCTGCCAAGATGTTTTCTTGGGTGGCTTCCTTCATGGCGTTAGAGCCGCCTAGGCTGGCAATGGCCAAGACCATGGCCAAGATGGAAATGGTGAGGGCGGAGCGATTTTGATTTTTGTCGCCATGGGCTTTTTGCTCCATCAGCTCGGTGGTGTCTTGGGCTTCCATATTTGATCCTGTAAATTTAAAAATTGATTTGTGAACTTATGCCGCAGATTGGCACACATCCACCCATTGGCCTTGGGTTATTTTTAACATAAGTTCGGGACTGATTCGCACAGCGCTGTTGACAGAGCCTGCAGCCGGAATGACCTCGTCATAGATTTGAAGAGAAACATCTAAATAAACGGGAAGGGCTTGCGCCAAGCCAAAGGGACACACGCCGCCAACCGGATGGCCTGTCATTTCGACCACCTCATCTAAGCCTAGCATCTTACCCTTGCCAAATTCGTCTTTGAATTTCTTGTGATCGATGCGTGCATCACCTTTGGCAACCACCAGCAGCACCCGATCGTCGTTCAGTCTGAACGCAAGTGTTTTTGCAATTTGGCCAGGCTCTACACCATGCGCTTCGGCGGCCAATGCCACTGTGGCTGTACTCACATCGAGTTCAATGATGGGTAAATTCAGCTCAAGTTGTTGAAAGAATGCTTTGACGGATTGAAGACTCATGACGGCGTGTGAATAAGAAGGCAAAATCAGAGCCTGAAGATATCAGACTGCGATGTGTTGCAGTGTTCAATTAATTACTTTTCTCATTCCAAAATGTATTACGAACCTGGCGTTACCCCCCATGGCTTACCCTATGACCCCTTCAAGTCTTGTGTCATTCCCAGGCCCATAGGATGGATTTCCACTGTGAACAGGGAGGGTCGGCATAACTTGGCCCCTTACAGTCAGTTTCAAAACATCACCTTCAACCCACCGATTGTGATGTTCTCGGCCAACCAAACCACACAGGGCATTCGCAAAGACTCTGTTCGCAACGCTGAAGATACTGGCGAGTTTGTTTGGAACATGGCCACTTACGACTTAAGACATGCCGTGAACCTCACGGCTGAAGAGTTGCCGCATGGCGTTGACGAGTTTGAACATGCAAAACTGCAAAAACTGCCCTCTCGCAAGGTCAAGCCGATGCGAGTGGCAGGGTCGCCCATTCAGTTTGAATGTGTGTATTTAAATACCTTGCGGTTTCCGGGTGAGCCGCCATTTGGCACCGCCGATGTGGTGTTTGGCAAGGTGGTCGCCATTCACATTGACGATGAAATGATCGATGGCAAGGGCATGCTCGATGTGCTCAAAATGAAACCACTGGCCCGCATGGGCTACTACGACTACACCTATGTAGACAACAAGTTTGAGATGATCATTGGCGGCGACAACAAAGCGCTTTTGGCTGGTTTGGAAGGCTCGCCTGACAAAGCCAAGACGGCTTTCGGGCTATGAGCGAATCTCAGGCCGCGTTGCCGCCTGCTTTTCAAAAGCTGGCCATTTCCAATTTAATGGCGCAATCGGCCGAACAATTGACCTTGGCGGCTGTACCCATTGTGGCCGTTTTGATGCTCCAAGCCGGCCCTGGGCAAATTGGTGTGATTGCAGCCGTTCAGTCCTTGCCATTTTTATTGCTGTCCATCCCTTTGGGTTTGTTGGCCGATCGAATGTCTCGCAAAAAACTCATGCTCTTGTCAGAGATCTTGAGGGTCTTTGCTTTGATGGTTCTGATTGCAGCCCTGTTGGCCGATCAAATCAGCGTGACCTTGTTGGCTGTGGTCTGTTTTTTTGCGGCAGTGGGTACCGTGGGATTCAGCGTAAGCGCGCCATCTCTGGTGCCCGCTTTGGTCACCCGTGACAACTTGGCAAAGGCCAATGGGCG
>CALCBL010000282.1 GCA_937897495.1 uncultured Burkholderiales bacterium | reverse complement strand
CTACGACGTCAAAATCAACGACCCCTTCAAAGGTGTTGAATTGGTGCGAGCATTTTCTAACCCTTCGCAAGGCAAACACAGCCTGCAAATTGAACTGAACAAGCGGCTTTATACCGATGCTTCTGGCCGAGACAAAGGGCCAGGCTATGACAAACTAAATCAAGACCTCATAGCGCTCACCGCCTTGCTTGCCGACTTTTCTAAACACAAAATATGACCACCTCTGCAAAAACAACGGCGTCTCCTTTCCAAGTCGAGTTAACGGCCCCTGACATCAGCGCTTACCGCGCCAGCAATGTGGGCATTGACTATGTCACTCGGATGGATTCAGGAAAGCCAGGCCCGCACGTTATTGTGCAAGCCTTAACGCATGGCAATGAACTGAGCGGCGCCATCACACTTGACTATTTGTTCAAGCAAAACTTCCAACCCATCTGCGGTGTGGTGTCCTTCATCTTTGCCAACGTGGCCGCCTATCACATGTGGGATCCCGCCAACCCCGATGGCAACCGATTTGTGGAAGAAGACTTCAACCGAGTTTGGTCCGATGAAGTTTTGAAGGGTCCGCGCGACAGCGTGGAATTGCGCCGTGCGCGCGAGTTGGTGGACTACATTGACACCGCCGACTACCTGCTCGATTTGCACTCCATGAGCGCACCCAGTGCGCCTCTCATGGTGTGCGGCGTGCGTCCCAAAGGGGGCCAAAAATCCATTCATTTGGCCGCCAAAATTGGCCTACCCGAATGGCTCATGATGGACACAGGTCACGTCAATGGCCTGCGCATGATTGAACGTGCCGCCTTTGGCGATCCAAGCAAACACAACACCGCCATCTTGCTAGAAGCCGGCCAGCACTGGGAAAAAGCTTGCGAGCAAATTGCCCGCGAAACCACCTTGAAGTTCTTGAAAGTCACGGGTGTGACTTCTGCCGAATGGGCAGACTCGCGTTGCAGCTTGCCACCCGTTGATCAAAAAGTGGTGCAAGTGACAGAGGGTTATGCGGCACGGTCACTCGACTTTGAATGGCTAGCTGTTTACAACGGTTTGGAAGTGATTGAGAAGTCAGGCACAGCCTTGGCTGAAGATGCGGGCCACGCCGTGTGCACGCCCTATGACAATGCGGTGTTGATCATGCCCACGCGCAGCAAACGCTTCACGGTGGGCAGCACCATGGTGCGTTATGGCCGAGTTGAAGGCCTGAGCTAAGGGCTATTTCTCTTGGCATTTGCAAATAAGCAACCATTGCTTGCGAATTGCCGCTTGCAATCTGCAGAACAGGCCTAAAATACAAAGCTTGGGGCTGCACTGGTTTCGACATGGGTTCGGACGCGTGGCAGGGCATGTCGAG
>CALCBL010000281.1 GCA_937897495.1 uncultured Burkholderiales bacterium | reverse complement strand
TTGGGTTGACTGGGGCCGCTGTACCAATCTAGCCAGCCAGGGGTCTTTTGAAATTCCATCTTAGTTCTCACTCATTTAATTTATTCAGATTCAATCTTTGGCAGTGCCGCGCAAACCAGATCGCACAATGACCTTGTTTAGCAGGCCACTTTGGCTCATGTTGTTTGCAAAGCTTTGAACAAACTCTCGGCCCGCATCACGTCCTTTGGGAATGGCAATGGCCAAGTTTTCCAAGCCCCAACGCCCTTGAATGACTTGACTACCCGGCAAGGTATCTGATATCTCAAACAAGATGCCTTTGTTGGTTGCAAAGGCATCAATTTGTTTTGTTTCAAGCATGTTCTTGGCCTTTGCCAATGAGTCTGCTGGAACCACCTTGGCTTGTTTGTACAACTGAGTTAACACGCCTTGAGAGGAGCTTCCCTGACTCACGCCAACGCGCACGCCGGGTTTGTCAATTTCTGTAACCGATTGCAGTTTGCTGTCGCCTAACACCAAATAACCCAACTCCAAGCGAACCAGTGGCACGGTGAAATCCATGTCTTTGGCCCGAACGGCAGTGGCATTGGTAAACGTAAAGTCAATCTTGCCATCTTTCAACGAATCCAATACCAGCGCCAAACGATCAAACTCAACAACTTGTACAGGCACATTCAAGCGCTTTGCCAACTCTTTGCCCAAATCAAGTGCTATGCCAACACTTTCACCAGACTTTGGATCTTTGACCCAAGATGTAGGACTTCCAAGGTAAACACCGACACGCAAAACACCCGAAGGCGCCAAGGCTTGCCTGACTGCTGCTGTGGCCTGCTCCGCATTTGTTTCTCGCCATGCATTAGCCCCAGTTAAAGCACCAAAGTCAATCGCACAACCCACGAGAGAAAGACTTAGTAGGCCCAGCATCAAACTTCGCGCGATGGGTGCATAAATTTTCTTGAATTTCATTGGCAAATCCTTTTTTAGCTGGCTTGACTTGATGCTGTTGTTCGGTATCAATCGATGTACTTCAAACCCGCTTTGGCCAAAGGCTCGCGCATGTTGTACATGTCGAGTCCCAAAATGCCTGCAGACAATTTGGCACGTTTTTCACCTTCGTTGGCTTCGCGGGCTTCAGCAGCATCAGCCACTTTTTGAGCCCACTCAGCAGGGACTACCACCACACCATCGTCATCGGCCACGATGGCATCACCTGGATTCACATTGACACCCGCACACACCACGGGAATGTTCACCGAACCCAATGTTGATTTGATGGTGCCCTTGGCACTGATGCCCTTGCTCCAAACAGGAAAGCCCATCGCAGTCAACTCACGGACATCACGCACGCCGGCATCAATGACCAAAGCTTTGGC
>CALCBL010000280.1 GCA_937897495.1 uncultured Burkholderiales bacterium | reverse complement strand
GATTTACTTGATTTGTTAGAGCAAGGCCACATAGCCGGTGCCACTCTGGATGTGTTCAGAGTAGAGCCGCTGCCGCAAGATCATGCATTTTGGAACCACCCAAAAATAGTGGTTACGCCGCACACCTCTGCACGCACCATGCGCGAAGAAAGCATTGCGCAAATTGCCGGCAAAATTAAGGCAGTCTATGCAGGGCAGTTTATTGAGGGCCGTGTCGACAAAATACGTGGCTATTAAGCTGCAGCTTTCAAGTCACATTGAGCAAACCTTTTAAAATTTCGATAGAGTCCAAACATGACAATTCCTTCCCGCGTTAAATTGGTCGATGTTGGCCCTCGCGATGGCTTGCAAAATGAAAAACAAGCCGTGCCTGCTGCCATCAAAATTGAACTGGTGCACCGCCTCCAAGCTGCTGGCTTGAAGGATATTGAGGTCACCAGCTTTGTCAGCCCCAAGTGGGTGCCGCAAATGGCAGACAACGCCGAAGTCATGGCTGGCATCAATCGCCAACCCGGTGTTCGCTACTCCGCGCTCACACCCAATATGCAAGGCTTTCAAGCCGCACAGCACAGCAAGCTCGACGAAATTGTGGTGTTTGCTGCAGCCAGCGAAGCCTTCAGTCAGAAGAACATCAACTGCAGCATTGAAGAAAGCATTCAACGCTTTGCACCCGTGGTGGAAGCGGCCCTTGCTGCAGGCATTTATGTGCGAGGCGCCATGTCGTGTGTAGTGGGTTGCCCTTACGAAGGCGATGTGCCGCCTGCCAATGTAGAGCGTTTGGCCAAACTCATGAAGAGCATTGGCGTTCAACATTTGGGCGTGGCCGATACCATTGGTGTGGGCACGCCGCGCAAAGTGCAGGCCGCCATGGAAGCCACTTTGAAGCACTACGACCTAAATGATATTTCGGGCCATTTTCATGACACCTATGGCCAAGCTTTGGCCAACACCTTGGCCAGTTTAGAAATGGGTGTGTGGCAATACGATACCTCGGTGGCTGGCTTGGGCGGCTGTCCTTATGCCAAAGGTGCCACAGGCAATGTGGCCACCGAAGACGTGGTGTACATGCTGCACGGCATGGGCATTGAAACAGGCATTGACTTGGACAAGCTGGTTGACGCGGGTGCATTCATCAGCGATTTCTTGCAACGCAAATCGGGCTCGCGTGTGGCCACGGCCACCCTTAGTAAGCGTTTAGGTTAATGAGACTTCAAAGAATCAAGCACCAAACCATGAGTCTCTTTTCGCGTCTGCAACACCGTGCCGATCAAGTCTTGGACAGTGACGACCCGTATGTGCCGTCGCCTTGTGTGTCTGTGTGTGTGGTGCATCCCATTGAAGGCGTGTGCGAAGGTTGTCTTAGAAGCTTGGACGAGATTGGTGCGTGGGGACAAATGCAAAGTGCGCAGCAACGTGAAGTTTGGCAAAACATCAAACTGCGTTGCGCAAAGAAGCTTCTAACGACAAAGCCATGAAAGAAATTCATTTCTATTTCGATTTCATCTCGCCCTATGCTTGGCTCGCTTTTAAGGCCTTGCCCCAATCTTTAGAAGGCATCAGCCACCGCGTGCATTACCACCCCGTGGTGTTTGGTGCCATGCTCAAACACCATGGCCAATTGGGCCCCGCAGAAATGCCAGGCAAACGCGATTGGACCTATCGACAAGTGATGTGGTTGGCCAAGCAGCAAGGCACTCCTTTGCAAATGCCCGCGTCGCATCCGTTTAACTCTTTGTCTTTGCTGCGCTTGGCCGTGGCCGCGTCAGACAACGGAGAACCCAATCGCTACGTGGTTGAAAGTATTTTCAAACATGTGTGGTGCACGGGCCTAGAAGCATCTGATGCTGAGCGCTTGGAAGCTTTGCAATTGCATTTGCGCAGTCAGGCCAATGCGTCTTTGAAAGATCCGCAGTCTGTTGAAGTGAAACAATTGCTTCAACAGCAAACTCAACAGGCCATTGACTTAGGCTTATTTGGCGTGCCCAGCATGGTGGTGAACGGGCAAGTTTTTTGGGGACAAGACGCACTGCCCATGTTGCGTGCTTATCTTCAAGGTGATGCGTGGTTTGAAAGTGCCGATTGGCTGGATGTCGGCAAACTGCCTGTGGGTATTCGAAGAACACCTGCTTCCAAATAATTGTCGCGCTTCAACAGTTAGGCAATTAGGCAGTTAGGAAGTTAGGAAGTTAGGAAGTTTCGGTATCCGATTGCGTTTGTCTTTCCCAGCGGTTGACCAGCAATGCATAGGCCCAAGTGATGGCCAAAAAGATCAGCACAGAACCCTGTGCTGCCATCCAAAATCCAAAGGGTTTGTCCAGCACATTGAAGCTCAAGTCACGTGCAAAAAACGCGACACAAAAAGTCACGCTGCCCCAGATGAGCAGCAGAATCAAACGCAAGCGATTCACTCGCTTTACAAACTCGGCTTGTGACATGGTTCTTATCATCTCATGCGCTGGCTTCTTGCGCGAGGTCAGCGCTGGGGTACGGCTCGACTCAGTATTTACCCTTGATTTTCATCAAATTTCATAATGCAAAAATAAAACCAAGGGTTTCACCCTAATCTGTCAGCCCATGTTGGTTTGGTGTCAGAGGGGGGTCAGAGCATGCCTAAAGAATCGCCCCAAGCCTTCGTGTCGAGGGCTATTTTTTGGAGACAGCTCTATGGCTACAACAGATCCCCGCCCGATGTCGCCCGAAGAGAAGAAGGTTATTTTTGCTTCTTCCCTCGGTACGGTGTTCGAATGGTACGACTTCTACCTTTACGGTTCACTCGCCGCAATCATTGCGAAACAATTCTTCAGCGGTTTGGATGAAGGTTCTGCCTTCATTTTTGCGCTGTTGGCTTTTGCTGCTGGTTTCATCGTCCGTCCTTTCGGCGCCATTTTCTTTGGCCGCTTGGGCGACATGATTGGCCGCAAGTACACCTTCTTGGTGACCATCCTGATCATGGGTATCTCCACGTTCATCGTGGGCTTGCTCCCTAACTACGCCAGCATTGGCGTGGCCGCTCCCGTCATCCTGATCTGCCTGCGCTTGTTGCAAGGTTTGGCATTGGGTGGTGAGTACGGTGGTGCTGCTACTTATGTGGCCGAGCACGCACCGCATGGCAAGCGCGGTGCATTCACTTCTTGGATTCAGACCACAGCCACCTTGGGCTTGTTCTTGTCCTTGATGGTCATTTTGGGCGTGCGCACTTACACCGGTGAAGAAGCCTTTGCCGAGTGGGGATGGCGCATTCCGTTCTTGGTCTCTATTCTGTTGTTGGCCGTTTCGGTTTACATCCGTTTGAGCATGAACGAGTCACCTGCTTTCGCCAAAATGAAAGCAGAAGGCAAAACTTCTAAAGCACCTTTGACAGAATCTTTTGGTCAATGGAAAAACCTGAAAATCGTGATCTTGGCTTTGATTGGCTTAACAGCTGGTCAGGCTGTGGTTTGGTACTCAGGCCAGTTCTACGCATTGTTCTTCTTGACACAAGCGCTCAAAGTTGACGGTCCTACTGCCAACATCATGGTGGCCATTTCTTTGATCATCGGCACGCCGTTCTTCTTGGTCTTTGGTACTTTGTCCGACAAGATTGGTCGCAAGCCGATTATTTTGGCAGGTTGCTTTTTGGCCGCTGTCACTTACTTTCCGGTCTTCAAAGCTTTGACCGAAGCTGCCAACCCAGACTTGGCTGCTGCGCAAGCTAAATCACAAGT
>CALCBL010000279.1 GCA_937897495.1 uncultured Burkholderiales bacterium | reverse complement strand
ACCATCGGCACCGCGGTCAACCAGGTGGCGCACCATGTTCAACACATTGTCGTCAGAACCACCCAACCAATATTGCAAAGTGATGAAGTAGGCACGCACGTCTTGGGCTGTACCAGGAACGAAGCGCAACAACTGAGGCAAGCGGCGCAACATTTTCATTTGTGCGGCACCACCGGTTGCAGGCTTGTCTTTGCCGCCACCGCCACGCAATTTTTTCAGCAAAGCCATAGGGCCGCTGGCGGGTTTGCTCATGTCAAACTGGCCAAAGCGCGTGAGTTGGGTCACCTCTGTGGCACTGGCCATACAAACCATGGCATCGCAGTTCATGCGGCGTGCGCGCAAATCGTCCAAGATGGGCAAAAAGTGATCTTCAAGAAACAACATGCCGCACAAAACAATGTCGGCTGAAGCAATGTCGGCTTTGCATTTGGCAATCAGGGCATCGTTGCCCGTGTATTCAGACGCTGCATGCAGGCTCCAAGTCAAGCCCGGAAAATCGCGCTTCAATTGCGCATTGGCGCGGTTGAACGAACTCGCAAAGTGCGTGTCCATGGTGACCACCACCAATTTAACGGGGGTGGTATCACGCGACGTCGGCTTAAGACTGTGAGTAGTAAGCTTTAGATTCATACAGTGTCTCCGTCGTGATCAAAGTCACGCCGCGTTCTATGGCATATTTCTCGGTATTTCGCCGGGCCTTGCCGCGAACGAAAAATGGTATTTTTTTGAGTTCATTTTCTGCACCGGCATCCCATGCTGCAATCAGAATGCTGGCGCTACTTTGAGAAGTACCCTGATTCAAAGCAGGCGCACTAATTTGTTCTGGTGCAGCCGATGTTGCAACCGTTGAAGTACCCGTTTTCACAGCGGATGCCGCTTGTGCAGTTTGCACATGCACGCCACCCCCTAGGTGCGAGGGTGCTGCATCTTCGTGAAATTCTGAGTCACCGCGGAACATGCCAATGAGGTGCTCTTCCAAGCCCATCATCAAGGGATGTACCCATGTGTCAAACAGCACATTGGCGCCTTCAAAACCCATCTGGGGTGAATAGCGTGCTGGAAAATCTTGGACGTGCACAGGGGCCGAAATGACTGCGCAAGGAACGCCCAAACGCTTGGCAATGTGACGCTCCATTTGCGTGCCCAACACCAGCTCTGGATTCAATTCTGCAATGCGCGCTTCAATCTCTAAATAGTCATCGCTGATCAAAGCTTCTACGCCATACAGTTTGGCGGCATCGCGCACTTCGCGGGCAAACTCGCGGCTGTAAGTGCCAATACCTACGACGGTAAAACCCATTTCATCAGCAGCGACTTTGGCCGCCGCCACAGCATGCGTGGCATCGCCAAACACAAACACGCGTTTGTTGGTGAGGTAGGTGGAATCTACTGAGCGTGTGTACCAAGTGGCACGCGATTCAGCTTTGGCCAATGCAGCTTCAGGGTCAAGTCCAGCCAATTGCGCAACTTCACGAACAAAGTCGCGCGTGGCTTTGGTTCCAATGGGAATGGTTTTGGTAAAGGCTTGGCCAAATTGGCGCTGCAACCACTGCGCACTCAGATTGGCAATTTCAGGATAGAGCACCACATTGAATTGCGCATCTGCCAGGCGTGCAATGTCTGCAGGTGTGGCCGACAAAGGCGCCACCACATTGATCTCAAGGCCCATGTCTGTGAGCAACTTGCGAATTTCTGTGAGGTCGTCACGGTGTCTAAATCCCAAGGCAGCAGGGCCTAAAATATTGCAACGTGGTTTGCTACTTTGTGTCTTCTCAATTTGATCGGCAGGCAAGGCCAAGTTGCGAACCAATTGGTAAAAAGTTTCGGAGGCGCCCCAGTTTTCTTTGCGCTGATACGAAGGCAATTCCAAAGCCACCACGGGCACAGGCAAGTTCAATGCCTTGCACAAACCACCTGGATCGTCTTGAATCAATTCAGCGGTGCACGATGAACCCACCAACATGGCTTTGGGCTGGAAGCGCTCATAGGCTTCGCGTGCTGCAGTTTTAAAAAGTTCTGCGGTATCACCACCTAAATCACGCGCTTGAAACGTGGTGTAGGTCACGGGCGGACGTTTTTGCAAACGCTCAATCATGGTGAACAACAAATCTGCGTAGGTATCGCCTTGCGGTGCATGCAACACGTAGTGCACACCTTCCATGGCTGTGGCAATTCGCATCGCGCCCACATGGGGAGGTCCTTCGTAAGTCCAGAGTGTGAGTTGCATGGCTCTGCTTCCTTTAAGCGGCTAGGCGCATGCGGCGCACCAGAGGACGGGTGAAGAGTTCGGCCAAATCACCGGCTTGGTCAAAGCCTTGAATGGGCGTGAACACCAACTCAATGGCCCACTTGGTGGTCATGCCTTCAGACTCCAAGGGGTTGGCCAAGCCCAAGCCGCACACCACCATGTCGGGGTGCAAAGCGCGGCAACGATCGAGTTGTTTTTCAACGTGCTGACCTTCAGACAAGAAGGTGCCTTCTGGCAACATGGCCAACTCCATGGCCATGTGTTGACGGTGCAAATAAGGCGTGCCCACTTCCAACAATTTCATGCCCAGTTCGCGAGCTAAAAAGCGCGCCAGCGGAATTTCAAGTTGCGAGTCAGGGAAGAAGAAAATGCTTTTGCCTTCCAAGTGCAACTTGGCACGAGACAAGGAAGCTGCGGCTCTGGCTGTTGGCGCTGCCACTGCGGCATCGAAGCGCTCTTTTGAAACTTGAAATGCGGTGGCGGCCGATTGCAACCATGCCGTCGTGCCTTCGATGCCGAGCGGAAAAGGTGCTGGCAACAAACTGGCGCCGCGCGCTTGCAAGGCCTTTGCGGTGTCCGCCAAAAAGGGTTGCGCCAACAACAAACGGGTACCAGGTCCAATTGGCGCCTGGTCGTCCGCACGACGGGGTGGGAAAAAGCGCACACGCTCTATGCCCATGTGATTCAGGATGCGTACAAACTGGTCTTCCACCACATCGGCCAGCGTGCCCACAATGACCAACTCTTGCGCCGCATCGGCTGCGGCTGCGGGCAGGCCGGGCACCATCGACGCCAAACATGCATCTTCGCCTTGGGTGAAGGTGGTTTCGATGCCGCTGCCTGAATAATTCAGCACGCGCACTGAAGATGCGTGTTGCGCAGAAAGCCTAGAGGCTGCGCGCGACAAATCAAGTTTGATGACTTCTGATGGGCATGAGCCCACCAAGAACAGCAGTTTGATCTCAGGACGCCGCGCAAGCAGTTGGTTGACCACCCGATCAAGCTCTGTGTTGGCATCGGACAAGCCAGCCAAATCGCGTTCGTCAATGATGGCCGTTGCAAAACGAGGTTCTGCAAAAATCATGACGCCAGCTGCCGACTGAATCAGGTGTGCACACGTGCGTGAACCCACGACCAAGAAGAACGCATCTTGAATTTTTCGGTGCAACCAAATGATGCCCGTTAAGCCGCAAAAAACCTCATGTTGTCCGCGCTCGCGCAACACCGGTGCATCGCTGCAACCAACGGCTGTTTTCACAGGAACAGGAAAGCTCACCACGCTCATGCAGGAACCCCCTGAAATCCTTGGCTCTTGGCCGCAGCAGCTTCGCGCAATTTGGCTTCTTGATCCAAGCGTGCTGCACGCAACTTAAGGATAAATTGCCCGGCGTTCACGACATAGGTGGCATAGGCAGCCAATGCCAAATACATCAACTCAACACCCTGCAATTTTTGGGTGTACATGGCGTACAAATAGGCCGTGTGAAGGGCCAGTACCAACATGCTGAAAACATCTTCCCAATAAAAGGAAGGCGCAAACAAATAGCGCCCAAACACCACCTTCTCCCAAATGCAGCCTGTGATCATGATGGTGTAAAGCGTCAAGGTTTTAACCACCACGCTCTCATTGGCAGTGTCTAAGCCCTCGCCAGTCAACAAATAACGCAAAACAAAATAAAGACTGCCCAAAAATATGAAGAACTGAATGGGTGCCAACAAGCCCTGCACAAAAGTCCAATAAGTGCTGTCGCGACGCAGCCGTTCTTCTGGGGTGTAAAGCGGTCGACGCGCCTTGACACCGCTTTCACTTGCATTTCTAAAAGTTGGTATTTTTTCAGCCATGAAGGCAATTTATTACCTCTTTCTGAAATTGTCAACTTAGATTGACGTAAACACTTAGTTACAGATGATTTAATTCCCGACTAATTTAGTAGGATAAAAATAAGCTTTGACCAAAGTCAATTCAAGGCTTAAAAGGGGATTCATACGAAACGAACACGCTGCTGGGCTAAGTTCTTTCACCAAGCAGGAGACAAGAATGGACAATTCAAATCAGAGCAATGGCCAAAGGGCGGAAGGCTCCCATTTCCCTGAAAACAACGAGGCAGGGCATTGGCGCGGTTTCGGCGCCCCCGCCAACGGTCGGTTTGATGGCACGCCCGGTAGTGCGCCCATCACGGCTTCCTCGTCCACCTCTACCGTGGCCGTTCTGGCGCGCACCATTCAAAATGAAATCATTCCACGTTTGATGATGGCCCACCGCACGCCAACTGAATGTGCCATGCCCAACTTGACACTGCCCTACAGCATCACCCCCACGGATGTGACTCACTTTGTCAATCTTTTGCTAGAAGGCCGCCAAGCCGAAGGCCTTGATTGGATAGATGAAGCCCGCGGCAAGGGCGTGAGCATCGAATCCATCTTTTTAAACCTGTTGGCCCCTGCTGCCAGGCAATTGGGCGAGCTTTGGGAAGATGACGAACGCGACTTCACCGAGGTCACCCTTGGCTTGGCCGAACTGCACAAAATTTTGCACGTGTTGCCCTCCATGAGTGAGTTGCACAAACAATACGTGCCCAATGGCTTGACTATTTTGCTCATGCCATCGCCCGGCGACCAGCACACCTTGGGCTTGGCCATGGTGGCCGAATTTTTCCAGCGCGATGGTTGGGCCGTCGATGGGGGCACTTTTGCAGCCGCCGACAATCCGGCCCTCTTGGTCAAGGCCAAACGTTACGATGCCGTGGGATTTTCACTGGCAACAGGCCTAGGTTTTAACCGCCTGAAAGATTGCATTTCAGCCATTCGTCAAACGGTCAGCCCTGACAAGCTCTGCATCATTGTGGGTGGTCCCTATTTTGCGGCCAACCATGACTTGGTCAATCAAGTCGGTGCAGACCTGTTTGTCCAAGATGCCAACTTAGCGCCAGATTTGGTCCAAAAGTACATTCAAGCCAACGCCTAATCCATTCAACTTAACTTTTAAAGCACCCCCCCCTATGAACACCAGTTTTCAAACAGCGTCGGAGCAATCGCTCAGGCGATTTGGAAATGCACAAAGTCTCTTAGGGCACTTGGATGCGAATGTCATTTCTAATTTAATCACCACCACCTCTGACGTGGTGCTCGTGATGGACGAGAATGGGTTCATTGAAGACGCCGCATTTGCCAACCAAGAACTGCTCACCATTGGTCGAGCGCATTGGGTTGGCAAGCCTTGGGGGCAAACAGTCACCGAGGAAAGCCGGACCAAGGTCAACGCCTTGCTCAGAGACATGGGCAGCGACAAGAGTACCAAGTGGCGTCAGCTCAACCAATCGGCTGATAATGGCACCGACCTGCCTTTGTCCTATTCGGTCATCACTGTGCCCTCGGGCAAAACAGATGGCCGTGTTCGTGCATTGGCCTTTGGCCGTGATCTGCGTCCCCAAGCTGCACTTCAACAAAAAGTGCTCAATGCGCAACGCGCCATGGAGCGAGACTACTGGCACCTTAAAAACGTTGAGACACGTTACCGCTTGTTGTTTCAGGTTTCCTCTGAAGCCATGCTCATTCTCAATGCAGACACTGAAAAGTTAGAAGACAGCAACCCTGCTGCTTTTGAGTTGCTAGGCGGCGACCTGCATAAATCGGGCTGGTCCATTGCCTCCAGTTTGGACAAAGCCAGTTCGAATGCCTTGAGCAAAGCATTTGCAGAACTGCTCGCCAGCGGCCAATCAAGCCCTGTCGCTTTAACCCTGCCGCAAGGGGGCATCAAAGCATTGGCGCATGTTTCACTTTTCCGTCAAGAAAAGTCGGCTCACTTCCTGATCCGCCTTATTCCAAACCAGACACGCGCCGCATTGTCTGCAACCAATCAAACAAGGCAATTGTTGTCAGAGGTCATGGAGAGTGCACCCGACGCATTGGTTGTCACCGACCTGAATGGCGTTGTCCTTTCAGCCAATCGCTCCTTTTTGCAATTGGCCCAAGTCAGCAACGAAGCACTGGTTCAAGGCGAACCGCTTGACCGTTGGCTTGGCCGAGCAGGCGTGGACATGAAAGTCCTGATGTCTAATTTGAAGCAGCGCGATGTTGTCAGGTTGTTTGCAACCCGCATGCGGGGTGATCTTGGCTCTGCCACTGAGGTTGAAATTTCTGCTGTGTCAGTCATAAGTGGTGAGCAGCCCTGTTTGGGATTCACCATCCGAGACATCAGCTTGCGCTTGGGCGTAGAAGCCAAATCAAGCAATGACGTGTTTCGCTCAAAAGGCCAAATGACCGAACTGGTAGGACGTGTTCCGCTCAAAGACATTGTGAGCGAAACCACCGACCTGATTGAGCAAATGTGCATCGAAGCCGCACTGGAACTCACCGGAGACAACCGGTCTTCTGCCGCAGAAATGCTGGGTCTTTCACGTCAAAGCTTGTACGTCAAATTGCGCCGATTTGGCATCAACGTTCCGGAAAACGATACAGAAGCTTAATTGCTTCCAGTTCCCTGATGCGCTTTTCCCACAGCGCTCTAAGTGGAAACCATAGGATGTGTAAATTTAACTTGACACTTGCATGTGTCATGCGTAAAAACACTTTCTATGGCCCTCCCGCAACTCTCCGCAGTCACTGAGTTATTCAAACCCATCACTTGGTTCCCGCCGATGTGGGCGTTTGCTTGCGGTATTGTGGCCTCCGGCGTTGCCATGGATGGCAAATGGTTGTTGGCCATCATTGGCGTTGCGTTAGCAGGCCCCTTTGTTTGCGCCACCAGTCAGGCCGTGAATGATTGGTTTGACCGCCATGTCGATGCCATCAACGAACCCCAACGTCCTATTCCCTCCGGTCGCATGCCAGGCCGATGGGGCCTGTACATCGCCATTCTGTGGACCTTGGTTTCTTTGGGTGTGGCCACCCTTTTAGGACCTTGGGGCTTTGCCGCCGCAGCGGT
>CALCBL010000278.1 GCA_937897495.1 uncultured Burkholderiales bacterium | reverse complement strand
CAGTAAGCCACTTGCCTCATGTGTTGGCCTACGCCATCATTCGAGGCATTTTTCAACAAAAAAATGGGGCCGACTTGATTGCATTGGGCGGTCCTGGCTTCAGAGATTTTTCGCGAATTGCCGCAAGCGATCCGGTTGTTTGGCGCGACATCTTAAGTACCAACCGAGAACAAGTCTTGTTTCAAATTGCGCACTTCAAAGAAGCTTTAAACGAATTTGAAATGGCCATTCAAAACAATGACCCGCAAGCTCTTGAAGACATTATTCGCCAAGCCAGCGATTTGCTTTTCAATTGGCGCATGGGCGCCAGCCATAAATCAGAAGAATAATCAGGCCACCATGTTTGCCAACGCGTTTCTCGACATCCCCTCTTTGCAGCAAGCTGGGGGCACTGTCACTCTGCCTGGCTCCAAAAGCATTTCCAATCGGGTCTTGCTTTTATCTGCATTGTGCGAAGGCAGCACATGGGTGCACTACCTCTTAGACTCTGATGACACACGAGTCATGTTGGCCGCATTGCGCCAGCTAGGCTGCGGCGTTGAGCCCAAGCCCGGTACTCACAGCGTTTGCATTACGGGCTTGGGACAAAGCTCTTTAGAGATCACTTCCTCAGGCTTGAAAAAACCATCTGCACCCATTGAATTTTTCATGGGCAATGCGGGAACAGCAATGCGCCCTTTAACTGCGGCATTGGCTGTCATGGGTGGCGACTTCACTCTCAAAGGCGTACCGCGCATGCACGAGCGCCCCATAGGCGATTTGGTCGATGCACTGCGCTTGTTGGGCTGCCACATTGATTATTTGGGCAATGAAGGCTATCCGCCATTGCGCGTCTTAAAGCCTCAACTGCAACTCAACAAGCCCATTCAAGTTCGCGGCGATGTGTCCAGCCAATTTCTGACTGCACTCCTAATGTCATTGCCCTTGGCTGCGCAAAAAGACATCGTGATTGAAGTGGTCGGCGAACTCATCTCTAAGCCCTACATTGAAATCACTTTGAATTTGTTGTCGCGCTACGGCATTGATGTACAACGTGACGGCTGGCAGAGCTTCACCATTCCTGCGGGCAGTCATTACAAATCGCCTGGCGAAATTCACGTGGAAGCAGATGCTTCTTCGGCCAGCTACTTCATTGCCTTGGGTGCCATTGCCGCTACCCAGCAAGCTGTGAGAATTGAAGGCGTCGGCGCATCGTCCATTCAAGGCGACATTCGCTTCATGGAAGCTGCCGCTCAAATGGGCGCGCACATTGAAAGTGGCCCCAACTGCTTAGAAATCAAACGCGGCGCATGGCCCCTCAAGGCCATCGACCTAGATTGCAATCACATTCCAGATGCCGCCATGACCCTGGCTGTGATGGCTTTGTATGCAGATGGCCCCAGCACTTTGCGCAACATTGCCAGCTGGCGTGTGAAAGAAACCGATCGCATTGCGGCCATGGCCAAAGAATCGCGCAAATTGGGTGCACACGTCGAAGAAGGCCCCGATTGGTTGCGCATTCATCCCCTGCCAGCAGGTCAGTGGCGCGCCGCCAGCATTCACACCTATGACGACCACCGCGTGGCAATGTGCTT
>CALCBL010000277.1 GCA_937897495.1 uncultured Burkholderiales bacterium | reverse complement strand
GTTTCACTCAAGATTGAGTGCTCAACTCAACTCAGCTCAGCTCAGCTGAGCTTTAAGTCGAAAACTTAATATTCGTCTTGCGCCACGTTGTCCAAGTGCGAAGTGTCTGCCCACCCCACTAAAGAAATGCTTTCTGGCGTCCACAACAAACGGTTGATGGCGGTGTTGGTCAGGGCCCAAGTTCTAGGCGCCAACAAATCTTGCCCCGTGGCAATGCGGTACAAAATGTCCATCACACCGCCATGCGCAAAAACCGCAATGTGCTCACCTGGGTGCTTTGCGGCCAAAGTGTTCAGGGTATTTCGAATGCGCTGATCTAAAGTAATCAATGACTCACCGCCTTTGGGAGGTACCCAATGCGGATCGCGCTTGCGCCAACGCATGGCGTCCTCTGGCAAGTCGGCTTCTATTTCTTTGAAAGTTTTGCCTTCAAAGGCGCCAAACCCGCGCTCGCGCAAACCTTGGTGTGTCACAGGTGTGAGGCCTAAGCGTTTGCCAACAGCAGCAGCTGTTTGATGTGCGCGTTGCAAGTCACTGGTGTAGATGGCGTGCAAGGGGTCTTGAGCGGCCAAAGCTTCGGCCAAACGCTCGGCCTGCAATTGGCCATGTTCATTCAATGGAATGTCAATGTGACCTTGAATGCGGGTGTCTACATTCCAAGCCGTTTCGCCATGTCGAATGGCCATGATGCGCGTTGCGTTCGAGGGCATCACTTACCTTGCAATGGTGGTGTCAACCCGTCGATTGAGGACCGATGGGTTTGGGAAACCTTGCAATGCGGCACCCAGCATGGCGCGCCAAATGTTTTGGTGGTCCGTCCAAGGGCCTTCGTGCAAGGCCTTTGTTTGGTAGACCACATTGCTGGTTCTGAGATCGCGAATGATGATGCTCACTTCTTGCGCATAGCCAGAAGGCGGCGGAAAGCCAGCGCGCATGCCAGAGTTCATGCCAAGGCCCCAGCCAACGCCGTGCGGCCTGTAACCCGTGCCAATGCTGATGTTAAAGCGGTTGACCCAGGGACCGCGCACAGGTCGGCCCCAAGGATCGGCAATGAATTCTGCCGCACGCACGCCAATCCAAATGGTGTATTGGGCTTCTGTGTCGTTGCGCGTCCAACCCAATGGCGCCAAGGCCGCTTCAAGTTCAACTTCTGCCCAGCCAGCTTGAAGGCTGTTGACATCGGCAGGAAGACGGTCATGACGAAAGAAAGCTTTGGCAGGGACTGCTGTTTGTGCAGTTGCTGAAGTGGGCCACTGCGTGCTGGTTTGCACTTGGCTCTCGATGATGCGCATGCTGTTACAGCCGCTCAACAGGAGGCTGAAAAGGGCCAGTAAAAACAG
>CALCBL010000276.1 GCA_937897495.1 uncultured Burkholderiales bacterium | reverse complement strand
GTGCCAAACCTGCTTGACCGCCCGCCAACATGGGGCCTAAGGCGGCTGCTGGAATAAGGGTACCTGCCATGGCGGCATAACTTGCACCACCGTCTTTGGCGGCATTCAAATAGGCGCCAACCAAGTCGGCTGCATCGTTGCCACCGCCATCAATGAGAAGCAAATCTGTGCTTTTGTAGTTGCCAGCCGAAGAGGCAACCTGCAATTGATAAGTGATGGAGAAGGGCGAAGCGCCTGCACCTGTTTGAGGGTTGATGTTGTTGATGCGCCCACCGCCCACGGCATAGCTAGAGCAGCCTGGTACCACAGAGAAGGGTGAGGCAGCAGCGCCTGTGTATTTGAAAAAGTTGCACAGTTGAGGTGTACCTAGCAGTGCAGCAATGCGTTCCGTCCATAGTGTATTGGGCTCACTTGCGCTGTCTTGCACCGAGAAGATACGGCCATTGGTAGGAATGCCCTTGAACGTACCACTGTCGGCCAGGCTGTCGCCTATGACTTTGACAGATGTGATGCCAGCACGCTTGCTTGTTTGGTCTGCACCACCACCACCGCCGCAACCCACCAAGAAGGCGGCTGTTGCCGTGGCGAGTAGTGCAAGTTTCCACTTCATGGATCTCATCTTTCACCTCTTTGTTTTGCTTGTCATTGAGACGTTTTAATAAAAGAACGCCCGTTCTTTTATGCTGATCTTAAGCAGTGGCAAGGCCTTGAGTGATGGGGTAAGTACTAGTCTGAAGAAAGACTTTTCAGCGATCATTTCTTCTGGTCTTGAACAGTCCACTCAAGAAGCTTGTCAAAAGCCGGTCGAGTGGCGTTGGCATTGGGGTGATTCACAATGACCACAAACACAAAGGTCTGTCCGCTTAAGCCCTCGACGTACCCGGCCAACGAGGCAACATCTCGAAGGCTGCCAGACTTGAGCTTGGCACGCCCAATCACCACAGACTTGGGTTGCCGATCTCTTAGTCGCACCACAGTGCCATCGACGCCCGCAATGGCCAAAGAGTTTTGCAAAGCATTGGCATAGTTGCTTTGGGCCGCCAGTTGAAGCAAGGCAGTCAGAGCCTGCGCACTGCTTCGTTCCTCGCGTGAAAGCCCAGAACCGTTGTCTATCACGGGTGCCTTGTGACCCGGCATATTTTTCGCCCACCATTGCATGACAACTTGTTTGGAGGCCGCAAAATTGCCTGCGCCTTGTTGGCTCGACAAAGTCAGAAACAACTGCTGCGCCATCACATTGTTGGAAAACTTGTTGATGTCTGCCACGATATCGCTCAAGGGCAGCGAAGGCGCTTCATGCCATAGAGTGACTTGCGACGGCATTAGGCCATGGCGCACTTGTCCCTTGAGTTGGCCCCCCGCTTGGCGCCACATGGCTTGCACCATGCGCGGCGCAAAAGATTGCGGTTCAATATAAGCCACGGGCCACTTTTGTTCACCACACGCTTTGGGGTAAGTGCCATTGAAGCGCACGCTATCGGCTTTGGAAAAGTCGGCGCGCAGTTGGGTTCGCCAATCTTGGCAAGGGCCGGCGGACAAGGGCACGCTGCTCGGCCATTGAACATTGGCCAGTGGTGGCTCGCCTTCAACTTTGGCTTCACCGCGTGCGGCATCGGGCGTGAACTTGAACAACATGGCATTGAAGTTCAGCAGAAGACCCTGCGGTGCAACGTTGTAGGGCCGCAGCGGTTCATCGTCAAAGCTGGCAGGATTTTGATGGGGCAGGTCAAACACACTGCCATCTAAAACGATGTCGCCTTTCACTTCGCGAAGGCCTTTGGCCATCACATCTTGTAGCAAAGTTTGCAGGCGCTCCACGACCAACTTGGGATCGCCGCTGCCTTTCAAATACAGATTGCCTTGCAAAACGCCCTCTTTGACGGGGCCATCCACCCACACTTTGTTGCGCCAAGTGAAGTCGGGCCCCAAAAGTGACAAGCCTGCTGAGGTGGTGATAAGTTTCATGACAGAAGCAGGATTCATCTCTGCGTTGGCATGAAGACTGAGTCGGGGCTTAGACGGCCCCGCGCTTGGCGACGCGTTGTTCAAGGGTGTGACCATGATGCTCACAGCGCTCATGGGGACCTTGGCTTGTTTGAAGGCCTGAACGACGGGCTCCGGAACCCGTTGATTTTCAGCTTGTTTGGCAAGGGGCTTGGCTGTTAAAGCCAAACTTTGAAACGCCAACACCATGGCCAAACCCATCTGAAGAGAAAACTGAAAGGTAGATCTGCGCATCCCTGAAGTCTAGCCTCCCTTTTCCCTTTGCTCCACTGCTAGGACGTATCATTGGGCCATGGCATTTTCTCAGCTCAGCATCGGCCGTTTGGCGG
>CALCBL010000275.1 GCA_937897495.1 uncultured Burkholderiales bacterium | reverse complement strand
CGATGACCACATAGACAATGGCCTGCAACAATCTGTTGGTTCGTTGTTGCTCTGCTAACAAAGCATTGAGTTGATTTTGCTCTTTCGAACCAGATGTTGAATGCTTCAAAAAGTCGTGCATCAAACGGGGCAACTGAGGCATTATTTTGGCGTATTGTGGGGCTTGTTCACGCAACTGCTGAAAAAATCTTTTAGGTCCTACTTGGTCAATCATCCACTGCTCTAGGAAGGGCTTGGCTGTATTCCACAAATCGAGTTCCGGGTCTAACTGACGGCCCAGCCCCTCAATATTGAGCAAGGTTTTTTGGAGCAATACCAACTGAGGCTGGACTTCCACGTTGAAACGGCGTGAAGTTTGGAACAAACGCAAGAGCACCATGCCCAAGGAAATTTCTTTCAGCGGCCGGTCAAAGTAAGGCTCGCACACTGAGCGAATGGCCGACTCCAATTCGTCGACTCGGGTATGGCTGGGCACCCAACCCGACTCAATGTGCAACTCAGCCACGCGCTTGTAGTCGCGCCTGAAAAAAGCACTGAAGTTTTGCGCCAAATACTCTTTGTCGTATTCAGTGAGCGTGCCCACAATGCCAAAGTCAAGGGAAATGTAGCGACCCATCGTTTCAGGCTCAATGCTGACTTGAATATTGCCAGGGTGCATGTCAGCATGAAAAAAGCCATCGCGAAATACTTGCGTGAAGAAAAGCGTCACGCCATCTTTGGCCAGTTGCGGAATGTCGACGCCCGCGGCACGCAATGCATCTACCTGACTGATGGGCAAGCCCTTCATGCGCTCCATGACGATGACTTCAGGGTGGCAGTAATCCCAATACATCTCTGGAATTAAAACCAAATTCAAACTCTGCATGTTTCGGCGAAGCTGCGCACCATTGGCGGCCTCTCGAACCAAATCCAACTCATCGTGCAAATGCTTGTCAAATTCAGCCACCACCTCGCGGGGTTTGAGGCGCTTGCCATCCGCACTGATTTTTTCAAGCCAGCCGGCCATCATGCGCATCAGGTTCAAATCTTTTTCAATGGCCTGCAGCATGTTGGGGCGCAGCACTTTGACCGCCACCTCTTGCACCAAACCCTCTTTGTTTTTCCACAAAGCAAAATGGACCTGCGCAATGGAGGCGCTGGCCACTGGCACATGGTCAAAGGACTCAAAGATTTCAGACACTGGCCTACCAAAAGCTCGCTCAATGGTGGCCACGGCAATGTCTGAACTGAAGGGCGGCACTCTGTCTTGGAGCTTGGCCAATTCAACGGCAATGTCGTCAGGCAATAAATCTCTGCGAGTCGACATGACTTGTCCAAACTTCACAAAAATAGGCCCAAGTTGTTCTAGCGACAAACGCAAACGCTCGCCGCGCGAGAGTTTGTAAACACGACCCAAAGTGAGGGCCTGCGACAAAATTTTCAAAAGAGGCTGCTTGAAGTTAGACAGCATCAACTCATGCAGACCAAACCGCCAAACAGTCCACACAATGAAAATGCCCCGAAACATTCGGTTCATAGAGCAGTCCTGTGTAAGTCGTTGCCAGGTGCAGGTTTGCGAATAAATTGCTGCATGGCCTGAAAGGCTTGCCGACCCATTGAGACCAGGGTATTGGCAGCGGCATCGCCCATCAATTTAGACAAGTCTTCCTCGACATCCCATCGGACATGGTCAATTAACCAATTGACTTCGGCAGCCAACTGAACGTCACCCTCAATGTGAACGCCCGGCTTTTCGCCTTTCATCACGGCCGAGGCCATGGCCAAAGGCGATGCATCGGTTAAGCTTAATTTAAGGTCAAATTTTGGCTGGCTTACACGCTCCAGCAGACCCGCAGGCGTGGGCGAGAGCTGAATGATTTTGTCTTGCCATTGCAGTTGAATGCACCGCCCCTTTTGACGCTTGAGCCTGCTTAGCGCTTCAGGTTCAGCGCCAATGACGTGATTCAAAAACAAAACCAAACGATTGATGGACTCGTCCATCACCCAAACAGGGGGCTGAGCGTGAGTGACGAATTGCTCAATTGCTTCGCCGACGAAAGAAAAAGGGGACTGTGTTGCCATAGTCCCCAATTATTCCCGAAAGACTGGCCAGTGCCAGCCCTTCACTCAGAATGTCTTTAAATTATTGCAGGGCTTGTACGCCAGCAACCAACCAGCCGCTGTTGCCATTTCGGGGCTTGGTCATGTTCCAAACTTCGCGGAAAGGGCTAGGCGCGGATTCAGCTTCTTCGCGAATGACACCGTTGAATTCAACGCTGGCCATGTAAACCTCGGGCAACTCTTCAATGCCCAACAACTGGGCATCCAACTTAACCACCTCGGTTTTGTTAGGTTGGCCAGGAAAATTGACTTCGCGCTCTGCCAGCTGGCTCTTGATTTCAGTCAACATGCCATCGGTCATCATGGCCTTGAGAGAGCCCATGTCGGCACGGTCCCAGGCGTCTTGCAAAGTAATGAAGTTGCGCTTGGCAGCCTCAACAAAGTTGTCGGTGTCGAAGCCTTCAGGTACGCCCCAAGTTTGTGAACCCTGAAAGGCTGCGGGCTGTGAGCCACCAATGGCAGAGCCAATCATGGAGCCGCCCGCGTGGGCTGGGCTCTGGGTATTGGCAGCAGGCGTTGGATCAAAGCGCGTGTTTTGTGATTCCCATGGTCGGGCCGAAGCATCGTTACCCACTTTTTCTGGATTGTACTGAGGCAAGCTTGTAGGCGCCTCAGGACTTTGGCCTGCACCTTGGTAGGCTAAGCCACCCTGCTGCTGAGCAGCACCGCCTTTTCGTGAGCGTAAGAAGTAACCAATGACGCCCACCGCCACCATAGCCAGCAAGGCAAACATAAGCATGTTGCCAAATGCTTCACCCATGCCTAGGCTGCTAGCCAACCAAGCCAATCCCAAACCAGCGGCCAAGCCGCCCAGCATGGCACCCCATGGGCGATTAGCAGGCGCAGCAGCAGGGGTTGCTGGTTTAGCCGCCGCCGCTTGGCTAGGTGCTGCAGGTTTAGCCGCATCACGCTGCGTGACGTTGCTGGACTGTTGGCCAGAAGATTTACCACCGCCCATGCGACGTGCGGCCTCTGCGTTGAAGGTGCTGAGGACCAAAAGCATGGTCAAGATTAAGCTGAAAAGTTTGTTCACAATAAACTCCGAAAAATTCAGAAAAGAACGATCAACATTTAATGCCGATATGTAAGGCTACCACCCCTGCACTCAAGTTGTGAAATTCAGCATGCCCAAATCCGGCATTTTTCATAAGGGCTTTCAGCTCTTCCTGGCCTGGGTGCATGCGAATTGATTCTGCCAGATACCTGTAGCTGGCGTCATCACCGGCAACCCACTTGCCCAATTGGGGCAAGATGTTGAAGGAGTACCAGTCATAGGCCTTTTCTAGGGGCTTGGCCACTTTAGAGAACTCTAGAACCAAAAGCTTACCACCTGGCTTTAAAACTCGGCACATTTCCTTCAAAGCCAAATCTTTGTGCGTCATGTTGCGAAGCCCAAAAGCCACGCTGACCACATTGAAATGATCGGTGGGAAAAGGCAGTTTTTCTGCATCACACACCAGCGTGGGCAAGATCACGCCTTGGTTCACCAATCGATCCCGACCTGTTCGCAGCATGGCTTCGTTGATGTCGGTGTGAACCACTCGACCCGATGCACCCACCTTTTTTGAGAATGCCAAAGACAAATCGCCCGTGCCGCCAGCAATGTCGAGCACCTGGTCGCCCTCCTTGAGGTTGGCAACCTGCAGCGTGTAGGCTTTCCAAACACGGTGCAAGCCTGCAGACATGAGGTCGTTCATGATGTCGTATTTGGACGCCACAGAGTCAAAAACGCCCCTCACATGCTTGGCTTTTTCCTGCTCATCGACAGTTTTGAAACCGAAATGGGTTGAACTCATTGTCTAAATCCCATCAGTGAGAGTGGCCACACGATGCACCCGCCGCACTTAGCATGGCATCGTCACGTTGCGCACCCGCAGCCTGCAAGCGTTCGTTGTATTGAGACCAGAGACCGTCTTGCTCCGAGCCCAAATGGTACAAATAGTCCCAAGAAAAAATACCGCTGTTGTGGCCATCTGAAAAAGTAGGCTGAACCGCGTAATTGCCAACCTGCACCAGTTCAACAATGTCAACTTCACGCTTGCCTGTTTGCAACACCTCTTGCCCAGGACCGTGGCCTTGCACTTCTGCAGATGGCGAGTAAACGCGCATGAGTTCAAAGGGAATTCGGAAAGTTTGACCATCCGAAAAACTGACCTCTAAAGCACGACTCTGCCCATGAAGGGTCAAGGCTTGTGGTGTGGGTGCACCTGATGTCAATCCGGCCATAAGGCTTTCTTTCGTGATTCTGTCGTTAAACCAAAACGCGCTCTATACCGCCTGCATTGGCGGCGGCCACATACTCGGGCATCCATTGCTCGCCCAAAATGTGTTTGGCCATTTCCACCACGATGTAATCGGCTTCCAACAAGCCATTTTTCAGATCGTCACCAAAGCGTGATAAGCCTTGCAAACAGCTAGGGCAGCTGGTCAAGACCTTGATGTTTTCTTTTTCGCCAACCATACCGCTGTCACGCAATTGGGCTTCGCCTTGAAGTATTTCTTCTTCCTTGCGAAAACGCACTTGCGTGGCGATGTCAGGGCGCGTGACACCCAAAGTACCCGACTCGCCGCAGCAGCGATCGGACTTCAAAACCTGTGGGCCTAACAAAGACTTGACGGTCTTCATGGGGTCTTGCAACTTCATGGGGCTGTGGCACGGATCGTGGTACAGGTAGGCGCCGTTGTTGCTGAGTGTCATGCCTTTTTCAAGCAAGTACTCATGGATGTCAATGATGCGGCAACCAGGGAAAATTTTGTCGAACTCATAGCCCTGCAACTGGTCATAGCAGGTGCCGCAACTGACCACCACCGTTTTGATGTCCAAGTAGTTCAGGGTGTTGGCCACGCGGTGGAACAAGACCCGGTTGTCCGTGATGATTTTTTCGGCCTTGTCAAACTGACCGCTGCCCTTTTGGGGGTAGCCGCAGCACAAATAACCAGGCGGCAAAACCGTTTGCACACCGGTATGCCAGAGCATGGCTTGCGTAGCCAAGCCCACTTGGCTGAACAAGCGTTCTGAGCCACAACCGGGGAAGTAAAACACCGCTTCTGTCTCGGAGGTGGTGGTCTTCGGGTTGCGAATGATGGGCACGTAATCTTGATCTTCAATGTCCAGCAAGGCTCTAGCCGTTTTCTTGGGCAAGCCACCTGGCATCTTCTTGTTGATGAAGTGAATGATTTGCTCTTTGATGGGCGCCGCACCAATGCTGGCAGGTGGCGCTTTGGTTTGCTTGCGTGCAAAGGTTTTGAGCAAGTCGTGGGCAATGCGCTGCACCTTCATACCCACTCCCACCATGCCAGCACGCGCCAGCTTGATGGTGTCAGGGTTGGTGGCGTTCAACATGAACATGGCCGCAGCATTGCCGGGACGGAATGTTTTTTGACCCATCTTGCGCAACAAATTGCGCATGTGCATGGACACTTCGCCAAAGTCAATTTTGACGGGGCAAGGTGAAAGGCACTTGTGACACACAGTGCAGTGGTCGGCCACATCTTCAAACTCTTGCCAGTGCTTGATGGACACACCGCGGCGTGTTTGCTCTTCGTACAAGAAGGCTTCGACCAACAGTGAAGTGGCCAAAATTTTGTTGCGGGGGCTGTACAGCAAATTGGCGCGCGGCACATGCGTGGCGCACACGGGTTTGCATTTGCCGCAACGCAAGCAATCTTTCACACTGTCGGCAATGGCGCCAATGTCTGACTGTTGCATGATGAGCGATTCGTGGCTCATCAATCCAAAGCTGGGGGTGTAGGCATTGGTCAAATCGGCTTGAATGTCCATGCCTTCGGGGGCCTGCACTCGGCGCATCAACTTGCCTTTGTTGAAACGCCCTTCAGGGTCAATGCGCTGCTTGTAATCGGCAAATGGCTTGAGTTCGGCATCGCTTAAAAACTGTAGCTTGGTGATGCCAATGCCGTGTTCTCCTGAAATAACGCCATCGAGGCTTCGCGCCAAAACCATGATTCGCGCAACCGCTTCGTGCGCGGTTTGCAGCATGTCGTAGTCGTCAGAGTTGACTGGGATGTTGGTGTGCACATTGCCGTCACCCGCGTGCATGTGCAATGCCACCCAAACGCGGCCTTTAAGGATGCGTTTGTGAATGGCCACACACTCGTCCAAAATAGGCTGGAAGGCAGCGCCCGTGAAGATGGTCTGCAAGCTTGCCTTGATTTGCGTTTTCCAACTGGAACGCAAGGTGTGGTCTTGCAATTGAGGGAATAAAGTTTCCACGCCCTGCAACCAGCCTTGCCACAGTTCACGCACTTCGCGCACCACCGCCAAAGCTTGTGAAACGCGCTCTTCTAGCAATTCTGCAGAAGCAATTTCGCTCGTATCTTCGTCTTTGCCCAAAGGCAAATTGCCCTTGCTTAAAAAGAGTTCCAACTCGTTGCACAACTTGATTTTGTTGCGCAAGGACAACTCAATGTTGATGCGCTCAATGCCGTCGGTATATTCGGCCATGCGCGGCAAGGGAATCACAACGTCTTCATTGATCTTGAAGGCGTTGGTATGTTTGCTAATGGCCGCTGTTTTTTTCCGATCTAACCAAAACTTTTTACGCGCTTCAGGGCTCACGGCAATGAAGCCCTCTCCACTGCGTGAGTTGGCAATGCGCACCACTTCAGAAGTGACTTTGGCCACGTCATCGGCGTTGTCGCCCGCAATGTCGCCCACCAATACCATTTTGGGGAGACCGCCGCGTTTGGACTTGGTGGTGTAGCCCACTGCCCGCAAATAACGATCGTCCAAGTGCTCTAGGCCCGCCAGCAACACGCCTGAGCGTTTTTGTTCGGCAAACATGAAGTCTTTGATTTCGACAATGCTGGGCACAGCGTCTTTGGCGTTGCCAAAGAACTCCATGCAAACCGTGCGCGTGTGATCGGGCATGCGGTGCAAAATCCAGCGCGCGCTGGTGATCAAGCCGTCGCAACCTTCTTTTTGAATCCCTGGCAAACCTGCCAAAAATTTGTCGGTCACATCTTTGCCCAAGCCTTCTTTGCGGAAGGTCGAGCCAGGAATGTCGAGTCTTTCTTCGCGAACCAGCGTGGTGCCATTGGCTTCGAAATATTTCAATTCAAAGCTGGCCATTTCAACATCGTGAATCTTGCCAAGATTGTGGTTCAAGCGGGTCACCTCGAGCCACTGCGCATCGGGCGTGACCATGCGCCAGCTGGCCAAATTGTCGAGCGCAGTGCCCCACAACACGGCCTTTTTGCCACCCGCGTTCATGGCAATGTTGCCGCCAATGCAGCTGGCCTCAGCAGACGTAGGATCAACGGCAAACACCCAACCGGCGCGCTCTGCGGCATCGGCCACGCGCTGCGTGACCACGCCCACTTCGGTCCACAAGGTGGGCACTTGTTTGTCGAGGCCGGGTAACTGAAGCATCTCGACGCCAGACATGGCCTCGAGTTTTTCGGTGTTAATAACAGCACTGTTCCAAGTCAGCGGCACGGCACCGCCGGTGTAGCCTGTGCCGCCGCCCCGCGGAATGATGGTCAAGCCCAAGGTGAAACAAGCTTTGACCAAATTGGCCATCTCGGCTTCTGTGTCAGGGGTTAGAACCACGAAAGGATATTCAACACGCCAGTCAGTGGCATCTGTGACATGGCTCACGCGAGACAAGGCATCAAATTTGATGTTGTCTTTGGCTGTGTGCTTGCCGAGTCCTTTTTGCGTCTTACGGCGCAACTGGGCCATGGCCGTAAAAGTTTGATCAAACAATTTGACCGCATGGCCCGCCAACACCAACAACTCACCCACCAAACCGTCTCGCAAAGTATCTGCTTCGGGTGTGCGGCGTTTTTGAACTTCACCCAAGCGGTGTTGCAAAGCTTCTACCAACTGCTTTCGGCGGCCTGGGTTGTCCAGCAAGTCGTCTTGCAAATAGGGATTGCGCTGAACCACCCAAATATCACCCAAAACTTCGTAAAGCATGCGGGCAGACCTGCCCGTGCGGCGTTCGTCTCGCAGTTGATTGAGCAGGTCCCAGGCACGATTTCCCAACAAACGAATCACAATTTCTCGATCGGAGAAGCTGGTGTAGTTGTAAGGAATTTCGCGCAAGCGGGGTGACGAATCGTCAGCCTGCAGGAGGTGTTGGAGCGTGGTTGGAGCGTTCATGAGATTTGGCGATATTTTACTTCAGGGGCTAATTCACGCACCACAGGTGGGGACAGTGACCCCAGACTTTGAGTTTCATCATGGAAAGCTCGGGTTGTCACCAAAGCTTCATGAGGTTGTAATACGATGTACAAACCATGAATTTATGCTGATGTTTGATACAACACTCAAAGGAGTACTTATGAACTACAAAAAAACACTTGCCACTGTCGCTGTGGCCGCATTTGCAAGCTTCGGCGCGCAAGCCCAAACTGAAATTCAGTGGTGGCACTCGATGTCTGGCGCACTTGGCGAATGGGTTGGTGACATTGCCAAAGATTTCAACGGCAAGCAAAAGGATTACAAAATTGTGCCCGTCTTCAAGGGCAACTACGACGAATCCATGACGGCCGCCGTGGCCGCCTTCCGCGCTGGCAATGCCCCACATATTTTGCAGGTGTTTGAAGTGGGCACTGCCACGATGATGGCTTCCAAAGGCGTGGTGGTCCCAGCAGAAAAAATCATGCGCGATGCAGGTTATAAATTTGACCCCAAATCCTATGTGCCCGCCGTGTCCGGTTACTACACAGCGCCCAACGGTCAAATGATGTCTTTCCCGTTCAACAGCTCAACCACCGTGATGTGGTTCAACGTGGATGCCCTTAAGGCAGCTGGCGTTTCGACCGACAAGCTGCCTCAAACATGGCCTGAGGTCGCTTTGGCCGCGGCCAAACTCAAAGCCAGCGGCCACAAGTGCCCCTTCACGACTGCTTGGCAAGGTTGGACCCAGTTGGAGAGCTTCTCCACTTGGCACAACACCGAATTGGCCACCAAAGGCAACGGCATGAAAGGCATGGACGCCCGCTTGGTTCTTAACTCGCCTTTGCATGTGCGCCATATAGAAAACTTGGGCAACATGGCCCAACAAGGCCTGTTTGTTTACAAAGGTCGCGCCGGTGCTGCCGGTGCCACGTTTGAGTCTGGCGAGTGCGCTATGTACACCAACTCATCGGCTGCTTATGCCTGTATCAGCAAAAACGCCAAGTTCAAGTTTGCCGTGGGCACCTTGCCTTATTACCCCGATGTGGCCGGTGCGCCTCAGAATACCGTGATTGGTGGCGCCAGCCTCTGGGCCATGGCAGGCAAGAAAGCCGAAGAGAACAAAGGCGTTGCAGCTTTCTTCAATTACCTGTCTGACCCAGTCGTTCAGTCGGTGAACCACAAGCGCACCGGTTACTTGCCTGTGACAATGGAAGCCTTCAAGATCACAGAAGCTTCGGGCTTTTACAAGCAAAACCCCGGAACTGACGTGTCGGTCAACCAGATGATTCGCAAGACCACCGAAAAGTCGCGCGGCATCCGTTTGGGCAACTATGTGCAAATCCGAACCATTGAAGACGAAGAACTCGAACAAGTCTGGGCGGGCAAAAAGTCTGCCAAAGACGCCTTGGACAGCATCGTCAAGCGCGGCAATGAATTGCTCGAGAAGTTTGAAAAAGCCAATAAGTCCTGATTTTTTAGGTCTTTTTTAAGGCAAGCCAGCCGGTGTTCGCGTCGGCTGGCTTGAATGATTTTGAGCAGCGATAAAAAAGTTATTTTTCGGTCCAAATGGTTGCCTTGGGTGCTGATTGCACCCCAAGGCTTCATCATTTTGGCGTTCTTCTTTTGGCCAGCCGGTCAGGCTTTGGTGCAGTCTTTCCAACAGTCTGATGCTTTTGGCACTTCGGTTCAGTGGAGCGGCCTGGACAACTTTGTCGCTTTGTGGCGCGATGAGACCTATTTGGAATCGTTCAAAACCACCGCTTTGTTTTCGGTGTTGGTGGCAGGCTTGGGGATTTCGCTGTCATTGGTTTTGGCCTTTTTCGCCGACCGCGTGGTGCGGGGCATCTGGTTGTACCGCAGCCTGCTAATCTTGCCTTATGCGGTCGCGCCAGTGGTGGCTGGGGTTCTGTGGTTGTTTTTGTTTTCGCCGTCGGTGGGCTTGGTGGCCTATGTGCTTGAGAAATTCGGCGTCGAATGGAACATTTTGCTCAACAGCACCCATGCAATGACATTGGTCGTGATCGCTTCGGTCTGGAAGCAAATCGCCTACAACTTCTTGTTCTTTTTGGCAGGTTTTCAAAGCATTCCCAAATCACTGGTTGAAGCTGCTTCCATCGATGGTGCCAGCGTTTGGCAGCGGTTTTGGACCGTGCAATTACCACTATTGACCCCCACCACTTTTTTCTTGTTGGTGGTTAACACGGTTTACGCCTTTTTTGAAACTTTCGGCATCATCGACGCCACCACCAAAGGAGGGCCTGGCAAAGACACGGCCATCTTGGTCTACAAGGTCTACTTTGACGGCTTCAAAGCCATGGATTTGGGCGGTTCGGCTGCGCAGTCGGTGGTGCTCATGGCGATCGTCATCAGTTTGACGGTGCTGCAATTTCGCTATGTCGAACGCAAGGTGAATTACTAACATGGTTGAACGGCATCCCTTTTTAGATCTGATCTCTCACGCCCTGCTGGCTTTGGGCGTGATGGTCATTGTGTTCCCCATCTACCTCGCCTTGGTCGGGTCAACCCATTCGGCACAAGACATGGCGCAGTCGCCCATACCAATCTGGTTTGGCCAAGATGCTTGGCTAAACTACCGCACCATATTGTTGGGCGAAGGCCCCGGTGTGACCAGCCAAGTGCCAGTAGCGCGGATGATGTGGGTCAGTTTGGTCACGGCCCTAAGCATTGCATTTGGCAAGATCGTCATCTCTTTGCTCAGTGCTTTTGCCATCGTGTACTTCAATTTTCCATTTCGCAAAGCGGTGTTTTGGGGCATCTTCATCACCTTGATGTTGCCGGTCGAGGTGCGGATTGTGCCGACCTACCAAGTTGTTGCCGACTTCGGGATGATCAACAGTTTTGCGGGCTTAACCATCCCCCTCATTGCTTCGGCCACAGCCACTTTTTTGTTCCGGCAATTTTTTCTGACGGTGCCCGATGAGTTGGCCGAAGCAGCCAAGATGGATGGCGCCTCACCCATGCAGTTTTTTTGGGATGTGCTCTTGCCTTTGTCGCGTACCAGCATTGCGGCCCTGTTTGTGATCCAGTTCATCTATGGCTGGAACCAGTACCTATGGCCTCTGCTCATGAGCACCGAAGAGCGCATGTACCCCATTGTCATGGGCATCCGCAGCATGACTGCTGGAGCCGACTCGCAAGTGCAATGGAACTTGGTCATGGCCACGGCCATTTTGGCCATGCTGCCACCCGCCTTGGTGGTGGTTCTGATGCAAAAGTGGTTCGTCAAGGGCCTCGTTGATACGGAAAAATGATGGCTTCAATCACCCTCTCTCACCTTCAAAAAACCTATGGCACAGGCGCTAAGGGCAATACCGTCATTCAAAATCTGAGCGCTGACATCCACGATGGCGAATTTGTGGTCATCGTCGGGCCATCAGGCTGTGGCAAGTCCACCCTGCTGCGCATGGTGGCGGGTCTTGAAGAAATCACCGCAGGCACCGTGTCGATTGGTGAGCGCGTGGTCAACGACCTTGAGCCCGCTGAGCGAGACATCGCCATGGTGTTTCAGAACTACGCGTTGTACCCACACATGAGCGTGTTCGACAACATGGCCTATGGCCTGAAAATCGCCAAGCGACCGCTGGAGGAAATCAAGGCACGCGTGGACAAGGCCGCCGCGATTTTGGAGCTGTCTCAGCTGCTGCAACGCAAGCCGCGCGAGCTGTCCGGTGGCCAGCGCCAGCGCGTGGCCATGGGCCGCGCCATCGTGCGACAGCCTCAGGTTTTTTTGTTCGACGAACCTCTGTCCAACCTAGATGCCAAACTGCGCGCCCAGACTCGGCTAGAGATTCAAAAGCTGCACCGCGAGTTGGGCATCACCAGCCTTTTTGTGACGCACGATCAGGTCGAAGCCATGACCTTAGCCCAACGCATGATCGTGATGAACGGCGGTCACATGGAGCAATTCGGTACGCCAGAAGAGGTCTATAACCGCCCAGCCAGTACTTTTGTCGCCAGTTTCATCGGCTCACCGCCCATGAACCTGCTCCAACATTCTCCTGGTACGCCTCCAGGGCAAATTCTGGGTATCCGCCCCGAGCATCTGGACATCACGCCAGTACCCGAAAACGGTAGCTGGTCGTTGACGGTGGACACGGTGGAACTGCTGGGCGCCGAGCGCCTGGTGCACGCCCGCTTGGGGCCAGAAACCCTCACCTTGCGGCTGGACGCATCGCTGCCCGCGCCTGATCCGGGCAGCACGTTCCACGCCACACCACGCGCCGAACGCTTGCACTGGTTTGATGCGCAGACCCAAAAACGCATTGCTTAAAATGACTCGATGAAACATTGGCCCTACCCCCGCTGGATCGCCCACCGAGGCGCAGGCACTTTGGCGCCCGAGAACACGCTTGCCGCATTTCGCAAAGGCGCTGAATACGGTTATCGCATGTTTGAATGCGACGCCAAACTCAGCGCAGACGATGTGGTGTTTTTAATGC
>CALCBL010000274.1 GCA_937897495.1 uncultured Burkholderiales bacterium | reverse complement strand
TTTTATGGCTGTCCAGTTCTTCCAGAACAATCATGGGCAAGTAGACATCGTGCTCTTCAAACAGGAACAGGCACATGGGGTCGTGCATCAGCACATTGGTGTCCAGCACAAACAATTTGGTGGGGCCGTTGTTCTTCTTGGTAGCTTTGGGTTTTTTGGAAGCTACAGGCATTGGCGCGCGTTTGCTGGGCTCTGGACTTGCAGGCGCAAGTTCAGAGGGGTGCAGTGGGGCCAGATTCAAAGGATGGTCATCCAACGGCTTTTTTGCCGCAGGTTTTTTGGCAGATGCAAGTTCACTGCTTAGGGAAAGAGGGGGCTCCGATTTTTTTTCAAATTTAGCAATATTTTTAGTGGCGAGCAAGGATGCGCGCTGTGTCGGTGCGGGTGGCAGTGGCATAAATCAAGGCCTCAGTAGAAATGTGAAAGGTGTTGACGCAAAGAAAAAGCCGCCTTGAGGCCGAGGCGGCTTTGCTAAGGTAAAAATAAATGGGGCTGTTATTCAGCTGCATGTCGCAATTATGCGGCTTTTTTCAGTGCTTTGACGGCTTTTAAAACGTCTTCTACGTGTCCTGGCACTTTGAGGCCGCGCCATTCTTCTTTGACCAGACCGTCAGGGCCAATCAGGAAGGTGCTGCGCTCAATGCCTTTGACTTTTTTGCCGTACATGATTTTGTTTTTAACCACGCCAAACATGTGACACATTTTTTCTTCTGTGTCTGCAATCAATTCGAAGGGCAGCTCAAGTTTGGTTTTAAAGTCATCGTGTGACTTCATATTGTCACGAGAAACACCAAAAACTGTAGCGCCAGCCTTGGCAAAGTCTTTGAATTTGTCGCGGAATTGCATGGCCTCAGTGGTGCAACCAGGCGTGTTGTCCTTCGGGTAGAAGTACAAAATCATGATTTTGCCATTGTGAGATGTGTTTGAAACCTTGAGTCCGCCCGTTGCGTTTGCTTCAAATTCGGGAAGGGGTTTGTTAACAACGATCGCCATAGAACTAATCTCGCGTGACTGAAATGAACCGCATGGCCAATGAACCCCAGAGGGAGCATCACTGCGACGGCAATCGCGTATTTTAAACCGAAACCCTGTGAGTTTTTTGGATGACCTGAAAACAGTTCATTTAGGGGTCATTGCGGGGATCAGGACCAAAACCACATGCCGGCCCTCACCAGCCAAGACGTTGAAAGTACGGCAAGCAGCCCCGTTGTCCATGGTTTCTAACCCGATTCGTTGCTGAAATAGCCCTTGGAGCAAATGGGGTGCGGGAAATTGAATGCGCTTCCCACTGCCAAATAAGACCAACTCTGGGGTGAAAGGCAGGAGTTCGTCGAAAGAAGCCTGAGTGAGAGATTCAAAACTTTCGGCAGACCATTTTTGGGGTCCTTGAACCGAGCACAAAAGCAAGGGGCCGGCTTGGCATTT
>CALCBL010000273.1 GCA_937897495.1 uncultured Burkholderiales bacterium | reverse complement strand
CCCCTAGGAAGGCCAAGGCCCTCCATTTGGTACTTCGAGTCATTGTTACTTGCTGTATGACACTCGGTAGATCACGCCATTTTGCTCGTCAGACACCAACATGGCGCCATCGTTCATTTGATGCAAATAAGCAGGACGACCCCACCATGTTTGATCAGCTTCGTTGGAGAAGCCCGTCATGAACGGCTCGACTTTGGCATTTTTTCCATCGGCATCAGCGCGAACCATGACCACGTCGTGGCCAATTTTCTTGGTGCGATTCCATGAGCCTTTGCGTGCATTGAACAGCACGTTGCGGTATTCAGCTGGGAACATGTTGCCGGTATAGAACGTCACACCCATGGTGGCAGCGTGAGGGCCCATTAAAGCAACAGGCTGCTCAATGCCATCACAAGGCTTGGCTTTCTTAACATCGGGATCGGGCAAGTTGCCTTGGTGGCAGCTTGGGAAGCCGTAATGGCCGCCCACCTTCAGGCGGTGCATGGTGTCATTGGGGGTGTCGTCGCCCAACCAGTCGCGGCCATGATTGCTGAACCACAGTTCCTTGGTAACGGGGTGCCAGTCAAAGCCAACGCTGTTGCGAACAACGCGGGCTAAGACTTCCATGTTGGAGCCATCGGCGTTGTAACGGCGAATTTGTGCATATTCGGCACTTGGCGGCTCACAAATGTTGCAAGGCGCACCAAATGGCACATACAGCTTGCCGTCTGGACCGAAAGCAATGTACTTCCAGTTGTGGTGTTTTTCAGGTGGCAAATTGAACTTGGCTGTGAGATCAACAGGAGCCACAGTAGGGTTCTTGTCGATGCCATCAAAGCGCAACACTTTGTCTACGGAAATGACGAACAAAGCGCCATCTCTGTAAGCCACGGTAGGCTGGTCAAGCTTGTCGATCACAACGCGCGATGTGCGTGTGGTGCCGTTGTCTGTGATTTCATAAACACGGCCTAAAGGACGAGTGCCCACATAGTATTTGCCGCCATCACCTTGCGCAATGGCGCGGCTGCCTG
>CALCBL010000272.1 GCA_937897495.1 uncultured Burkholderiales bacterium | reverse complement strand
TATCGCCCAACAAGAAAATGTAGTTTTCAAAACCAATCCATTGGCCAACACGGCCAATTTTGGTGTCGGTAAAACCAAGCCAAACACCCAAGCCGAGAGGGTAAGTCAGAAACAGCAACAGCAAAAGTGCTGCTGGCATCATAAAGATCAAGCCAAGTACATTGCGGCTGTTCTGAATTCTCTCAAGCAAGGGTGTCATGGGTACTTATCAGTTTATAAAAAGATCAAACTTTGTAGTAACGCTCGGCACGTTTTTGTGCGCGTTCAGCAGCTTCTTTCGGTGTTTTAGAACCGCTAGCAGCTTCAGCCACCATGTTGACCACAATGAAGTCGGCACCAGCGCCAGCTGAGGCATAACCCATCTTGCCTGCATAGCCTGCGGGACGCATGTTTTTCACGCAATCGCGGTAGGCTGTGTGCTTTGGATCGGAGGTCCAGACGGCAGACTTGGTGTAGAAGTCCAATGGAGGCGCAATGTAACCACCAGCCGCTGTGAGCCATGGATCAAACTGCTCTTTTTCCATCATGAAGCGCAAGAACTCTTTGGCTGCATTGGGGAACTTGGTGTACTTCATGACCATCTGGTTGAAGAACAGGTGTGACTCGGTTGGCGTGCCGACTGGGCCAACGGGGTACGACGCGTGATGCACGTCCTCTTTCAATGCACGCACTTTTTCATCTGTCGATGTTTTGGTTGCGTAGTAGATTGAAATTCCGTTGTTGGTGACGCTAATTTGACCATCCAAGAACGCTTTATTGTTGTTGGGGTCGAGCCATGACAATGTGCCAGGCGGGAACGTGGCGTACATTTCTTTGGCGTATTCCAGAGCCTTGATGGTCTCGGGGCTGTCAATGACCACCTTGTTGTTGGCATCAACCAATTTGCCACCAAACGCCCACATGAGCCAGTTGCACCACAAGCCATCACCTGTGGCATTGCCAAGGGCAAAGCCACCAGGGGTGCCTTTTTCTTTGAGGGCTTTGAGCATTTTGAGGAAACCGTCGGTGTCCTTAGGGAATGTGTCAAAACCTGCCGCTTTGAGGTGGCTTTGACGGTAAACCATCATGGCACCTGCGGCACCGAGCGGAACACCAATCCATTTTTTGCCATCGGGCTTTAAGTAAGCGTTGCATGAAGGGAAGAAGCCGCCGTATTTTTTGCCCAAGTACTCGCACAGATCTGTGACGTCGAGTAACTTCTCTGGGTACAAATTGGCATCGTCGTTGGTGGACAAAATAATGTCAGGACCAGCGCCGGTATTGGCCGCTACAGCTGCCTTGGGGCGTACATCTTCCCAACCTTCGTTGTCAACACGAACTTCAACACCCGTGGCTTCCGTGAATTTTTTCACGTTAACCATGTAGGCGTCAATGTCGCCTTGCACAAATCGGCTCCAGCGCAAGACGCGCAGCTTGGCACCTTTTTCAGGCTTGAAGCTTAGATTTTGGGCTTGTACAGCAGGGCTTACAGCCATGCCCAGTGTGGTGGAAGCTGCCGCTACGCCGGCTGAGCTTTCCAGAAAGTTCCGTCGATTGAGTTTTGCCATGAAATGTCTCCTTTAGAGTGGTTGAGCGACGTGAGAGAAACAATAATTGAATAAATTAGGCTACCAAGCGCATGCCAGTGCCAGCATCAAAGACGTGTGAACGTGCCATATCGGGTTGCAAATGAATGGTGCTACCCAACTTAAACTCATGACGCTCACGGAAAACAGCAGAAAACTCAACACCTTCGTGTCGGCAAGCGACAAAGGTGTCCATGCCTGTGGGTTCCATGACGGCCACATGAGCTGAAATGCCAGCACCATTGACCAAGCTCAGGTGTTCAGGGCGGGTGCCGAACACCACAGGCTGACCGTTTTGACCTTGAACAGGGCGTGGCAAGTCAAGTCTCAAACCATCGTTCAATTCAACTTGGTATTGACCTGAGTTGACTAG
>CALCBL010000271.1 GCA_937897495.1 uncultured Burkholderiales bacterium | reverse complement strand
GCCATTGGCCATTTCAGCGCGGGCCCAATCCCAATCTTGGAAGCCGTTTTCAACGGGTTCATCGCCTTCGTTGGAATCCATGTAGGCATGACCGCGCCAACTGAACTGTGGGTTGTCCATTTCAACTTCAACGCGCGAGCACGGTGCGATAGGTCCCCAACGGTGCAAGCCCTCGTTGTCCAGCGGTGTGACAAAGTTGCAAAGCCCTTCAGGCCTGACGATGACTCGACCGCGAACTTTCATGGGGATGGGCACATTGATTTCATCAATGTCAATGGTGAGCGCTTGACCGTCCCAATGCAGACTGCTGGGGCCAATTTGGTAATGCTGGGCGTTGCGCGAAATCTGCGATCGACCACGTTCTGTCATGGTCCAACGTTTGCCGCCTTTGCCATACAGCGCCACATTCAAAGCGCAATGGTTTTCAGGCTCGGCAACACCGCCTGCACGGCTGCGTGCCAAGGCATAGTAGGGCGAGAACACACTGCCCACAAAGGCAATGATGGAGAGGCCGTATTCGCCGTCGTCGCTTAGCGCGTCGACATACCACCAGAGATAACCACCCGGCGGGACGACTTGGTCAAACCGAGGTCCGCCATCAGCGTCGCGGCCGCCAAACGCCCCGACATGGCTGCCATGGGTACGCCCGGCCCCGGGTGCACGCTGCCCCCCGCCGTGTAAAGGCCCGGCACTTTGCTGCGCGATGAGGGGCGCGCGAAGGCCGACATCCATCCGTGTGTTGCTTGGCCATAAAGTGCGCCCCCACTGCCCGGAAACAGGCGCGCAAAGTCCTGCGGCAAGGTTCGAACCACTTGTTGCGGTGAGGCCTTGATTTCTAGGCCACAGCGACGCATCAGCGCCAGACTGCTGGTTTCGCATGCGTGTATCTCCGATGAATTGAAGGAATGAGTATCGCCATCAGCGGGCGCATTGACAAGGCACAAAAGTCTTTCCAAACCAGGCTGAGCCAGCCCGTCGTCGCTTCGATCTTGCGCGCAGACATACACCGTGCCTTGCTCAGGCAGTCTGCGATGTTGAAAAATATCATCAAACTCACGCTGGTAATTTTGGTTGAAAAAGACGTTGTGCCGCACCATGGGAAAGCCACTGCTTTCAGCATGCATTGACAA
>CALCBL010000270.1 GCA_937897495.1 uncultured Burkholderiales bacterium | reverse complement strand
GCCCATAGAGAACGTATTTGAAAGCACCCGAGTGCCAGGCTTCATGGCCAAGATGGTAGGCCTGAGCTGTGCATTCAACTCTTCCAACAAGTACATGGTGACCACAGTGGCTTTAGAAAAGTCTTCTTTGAAGATGTCGCCATGCACAATGCGCACACGCTCAGCTACACCAGCCCTTTGGGCGTTGCGCTGCGCTAAGGCGGCCAAGTCTTTGTTGTATTCAATGCCCCAAGCTCGGGCGCCAAATTGACGTGCAGCTGCTATGGGAATTTTTCCATCGCCGGCACCTAAGTCAACCAACTCATCTTGTGGGCCCACTTTGGCAGCGTCCAACATTTTCAAGACCAAGTCATCGCTGGTGGGCAACCACATGACATCCTTGCCCATCTGGCCGCGCTGTGGCACATAGGTTTCAGGCTGCAACACAGTGCATGCTTGAAGCAAGCAAACAGCCAATGAAACAAAAATAAAGGTGCTTAGAGCGCGACGAATTGACTGCATTGAAACAATGATGGGCAAACTTGGCTAATTACTGAGCTTCAATTTTTGCTTCGCGAATGGCCTTGGCCCACTTGGCCGTTTCAGTTTTAGAACGCTGCGCCAGCGCATCAGGTGAACCTGGTGATGTTTCAAAACCCAGTGCAGAGAATCTCTCAAGGATGGCTTTGTCATTAGCGGCAGCATTCAAAGCCGCATTGAGTTTTTGAATCATGTCGGCCGGTGTGCCCGCTGGTGCAAACATGGCGAAATAAGCAATCAGCTCATAGTCTTTCAAGCCGAGTGCTTCATTGACTGTGGGCAACTCAGGAATGGCTTTGGAGCGCTGAGTGGATGTCACGGCCAAGCCGCGAATTTTGCCGCCCTTCACTTGGGGCAACATGACCGCAAAGTCGGCGGTGAACATATTGACCTGACCACCAATGAGGTCGGTCATGGCGGCGGGGCCACTCTTGTAGGGCACATGCGTCATTTGAATACCGGCCATGCTGGCCAACATTTCAGAGGAAACCAATTGAGATGTGCTGGCACTGGCAAATGTCACTGTTGTCGGCTTTGCCTTTGCCATGTCGACAAACTCTTTCAAACTCTTAGCAGGCACTTCGTTGTTCACAGCCACAATGAGGGGCACCGAGCCCATGTAGCCAATGGGTGCAAAGGCGGTGTCTTGGTCGTAGGGCAATTTTTTCATCAGGCTTTTGAGGGCCGCATTGGTGCTGTTGGTGCCAATCAGGATGGTGTAGCCATCGGGTGCCGATTTGGCCACTGCATCGGCGCCCAACATGCCGTTCACGCCGGCTTTGTTTTCAACCACAATGGTCTGGCCCAAAACCTCTGACATTTTTTGTGCAAAGGCTCTGCCAATTTGATCTGTGGCACTGCCAGCAGCAAAGGGCACGATGGCCTTGATGGGTTTATTGGGATAGGCCTGCGCGTGGGCTTGCGAGGCCGTGAGGGCTACGCCTAAGCCCAAAAATACGCTGAGCAAACTTTTTTTCAAACCAACCGTGCGACTATTTTTCATGGTATCTCCAAAGAATCAAAACAATTTTATTCAATCTCAAGACTGAGAAGTTTGGCACTCAGACATTTTCCGTGTGCATCAAGGGCCAAGGAACGCGTCACGCCGCCACCTAAAGCATTGTGCATCACAAAATTAAGCGCGCCAAGTTGCGGCAAGCTGTAACGGAACACAGGTCCCTTGGCAATGCCCTCAAAATGCGCCAGCAATCTCTCGGGGGTAAGCCATCTTTCAAGCAACTCAAAATTCTGCCGATCGTAGGCAATGACCGATATCGTCGATCGGTCGCCCTTGTCGCCTGTTCGGGTGTGTGCAATGTCTCTTAACAACATATTAGGCAAGCTCCTCAGATCCGTGTAGCAGCACGGTTTGAGTTTGAATGGCGCTTCGGGGCATAAGCATCGATGCCACAGCGATCACTTCTCGCACTGATTTGCTAGCACCACCGCCAGAAGCAGGGCCGTTGGTGTACAAAGCCTCTACCTCGTTGGCCACATGCAGCGCTTGTGCCTGTGTGTTCACTCGAATAGCAATTCTGGCGCGCACTTCTGCAGGCTCATAGCTCGGCTGCGTGTCCCCCAAGATTGCGTTCACGCCAATCAGGTCATAGCGCGCCTCAAAATGACCATACCCTGCATCGGCCAATCGAGCCT
>CALCBL010000269.1 GCA_937897495.1 uncultured Burkholderiales bacterium | reverse complement strand
GATGCTGGCGTGCCGGATGAGCAAGCTGTGGGGTTGGTTGGCTTAATCGGCATTGGCAGTTTGGTGGGTCGATTTGCAATTGGTTGGCTGGCCGATCGCATGGGTCGAATCAGAACCCTCATGCTGATGCAAGGCCTGATGGGCTTGTCTTATTTGGTTTGGGCTGGCGCGCAAGACCCTTGGATGTTTGCTGTGTTTGCCCTATGGTTTGGGCTCAGCTATGGCAGCATTGTTTCTTTGCTGCCAGCCATCTGCATGGATCTGTTTGGGGGCAGGGCTGTTTCTGCCATCATTGGCACGCTTTACACAGGCGCAGCTTTGGGTAATTTGTTGGGGCCCGTTTTGGCGGGTCAGGTTTTTGACATGACGCAAAGTTACGCGCTCGTCATCTGGATCACGCTGGGCATTTCAGCCTTGGCGACCTACAGTTGCTGGCGCATCTTGAAGTACCCCAAGCTCTTCGAATAAACAAAAAACACGTGCAAGTGTTTTGAATCAAGGTTGACATGGAAGTTAGTCAGTATTTGGTGGTTGCCAGTTGTGCAGCTGTGCTCATTGGCATTTCCAAGGGTGGCTTGCCCTTGGTGGGCATGATGTCGGTGCCCTTGCTTTCCTTGGTGATGTCACCCTTGAAAGCTGTCGTTCTTTTGTTGCCTGTCTATATCATTTCTGATGTCGTTAGCGTGTGGCTTTACCGAAGGAATTTCAGTCTCATCAATTTGAAAATCTTGGTGCCAGCCAGTATGGTGGGTATTTTGATTGGGTGGTTCACGGCATCCATGATTTCAGACCTGACCATCAAACTCATCATCGGATTGGTAGGGGTAAGTTTTTGTTTGCAAACTTGGTTCAAGCGAGGGCCGATTGATAGCGCTTTGCCCGCATCGGTTCCCAAAGGTGCTTTTTGGGGAGCTGTGTCTGGCTTTACCAGTTTCATTGCCCACGCGGGAGGCCCTCCTTTTCAAGTTTTCATATTGCCCCAGAAGCTTCCCAAGGCAGAGTTTGCAGGGACTGCCACCATTTTGTTTGCCTTCATCAATGTGGCCAAAATTGGCCCCTATCAAATTCTCAGCCCTTACAGTTTGGAAGATTTGATGAGTGCGCTTGTCTTGGTGCCTTTTGCGCTTCTTGGCACTTTTTTAGGCGCCTACCTCACCCGACGAATTGCAGAAGCTTGGTTTTTCAAATTGGTTCAGGCAGGGCTCTTTCTGGTCTCTTTGAAAAACCAAGCTTCTGCAATT
>CALCBL010000268.1 GCA_937897495.1 uncultured Burkholderiales bacterium | reverse complement strand
TCTTCTGCTACCTGCCTGCTGGCGTCATACCACCAAGAAGCCCCGCGGGTGACTCTTTCGTCACCATTGCCAGTATCGACCCATTCCCAGACATTGCCGCCCATGTCATACAAACCGTTGACACCGGGTCGGGTCGTCATGACGGGCACGTGTCCTGTTCCGCGCCACAGTGAACCCGCAGGTGCAGTGCCCTTTAAGGAAGTGCAGCCTTCAAGACAATGACTTTGGCGCCCACTGTCGCCATTGGGATATCGGTAGCGTTTCCCTGAAACAAAACCGTCAGGGGCTTGCGATCTTTGTTCGACAAAAGCGGCATTGACCCACTCGGTGTCACGCGGCAAGCGCTTGCCTTCGTGTTGACAAATTTTTTGAGCCTCATCAAAGGTCAGATGAACTGCTGGCTCATTGTCTTGCGCTGGAATTCCGAAGGGCGCACGCCAAGTCCAACCTTTTTTCAGTACAAAGCCAGACTCATAGATAAAGCCGCCGCCTTCTTTTTCAGCGCGACTGACAAAGCCTGTACTTTGAGCAAATCGCTTGACTTGCGCAACAGTCACCTCGTGCGCATCCCATAGCAGTCCGTGCACTTTAAGTTGTGTACCGATTGATGGAGATGGCAATGCTGTCTGCGCTTGTGAAGACAAGCAAAACGACAGTCCAAGTCCTATGAGGGCGGCAAAACGAATGTGCATTTTTAAATTACAACTTACGGGCCACCCAAAAATGGGCACCTTCTGGACCATATTGCTCTGCGTGCTCAACATTTCGCTCAAGGTAAAAGCTCTGCCCTGCCCCATATGTTTGAGTGCCCGATGCAAGACTTAATTGCACTTGTCCAGAACTTACTTGGACCCTGACGTCAAAGGGGTGCGTGTGATTTTTGACCGCCAGGTCGGGGGCCCAGTCCTTTTGGACCACCTCGTCAAAGCCGTCGTCCATGGCCTGTGAAGTGAAATCAGAGAAGTTGTCGTGGAATTTCATCATTTTGGGTCGATTAATTGTCTAAATGGGTTAATTAAATCTATCCTACCCAATTATGAATATTCTGTCTTTGGCTCAGACAAATTGGGTCAGTAAACCAAACTCCGACCTCAGACGTTGAGTATTTATCCACAGGAGATCGTGATGAAAAAATTGCTTGTTTTGATGCTTTTAACCCTTAGCGCATCAGCCATGGCCCAGCACCAAGGGCACGGCGTCAGACATGGCCACGGTCACGGTCACGGAAACGGGCATTGGGCAAGGGGTTACAGTGGCGGCTGGGGTTGGGCGGTACCTGCAGCCATTGGCGGCATATTTGTTTACGAGGCTTCCAGGCAACCCATCTACGTTCAGCCCAATCCAGTGGTCATTCAACAGCAACCAGTTTACACGCCACAAACTTATTCAACTTGCACGCCTTGGACTGAAGTGCAAAGCTCAGACGGCACCATCAGCAGAACTCGCACCTGCACACAATAAACCATGAAAGCGCCCTGTG
>CALCBL010000267.1 GCA_937897495.1 uncultured Burkholderiales bacterium | reverse complement strand
TTGCCCCAAGACCAAGTCGGCTCGTGAGCCGTGTACAGCTCGCGACATGGGAGTTCCCTTGGGCACCAGCACTTTGACTGAGCCTGTTTTGTAATTCAAGACAAATTCATTTGTGTCTGAACTCAATACGGCAGCCTCTAGGACGGCATTGGTCATGGTCGATTGAGGTTGTAAGTCGTATGCCGACAAACCCTGAGGGGCAGTGGGCGAAATGGGCCTGACATCAATGGCCACCTTGGTGCCGTCAGCGCGATTGACAGTGGTCACCCCCAAAACCATCCCGGGTTTGACATCTTCCATAGAAAACCGTTCGGTTGAAGAAATTGGCAAGCTTTCAGGCACATCAATGGACACCGTCTGACCGTCTCGCAATGTGACGCCCAATACTTTGCCATCGTAGGACGCGATAGTGCCACGCCAGTTGATATTTTGCGCCAGACTGATGGGGGCTAAGCAACAAAATACCAAAGTGAAGAATAGTTTTGGAATAAGTTTCAAAATAGTTTGTCCTTTTAGCAGCGTTCAAAAATGGCGTCACAGATGTGTGCCAACTCAATGTCATTCATGCTCAAGCCTTGAACATCGTGTGTGGTCCAAGTGATGGTGACTTTGTTGTAAACATTGCGCCATTCGGGATGGTGATTGTGACTTTCCGCTTCAATGGCAATCTGCGTCATGAATTCAAAGGCTCTTAGGAAGTCGAGCAGCACAAATTCTCGCGTGATTAAGCCCAGCTTGGCATCGAAGTGCCAAAGCTGCAAAGATGGCATGTATTGTGCAATCTCTAGAGCGCTCAATTTTTGTAAAGCCACGGTTATTCCTTAAGTAATTGGCTAGACCTTAACTTGATTTGAGCGCTGACTTAAGCTGTTCAATGCGATCTTGACCCCAAAACATTTGCTCGCCTACAAAGAAAGTTGGAGCCCCAAAGACACCACGCTCAACGGCCTGTGTTGTGACATCTTTGAGCTTGTCTTTTGAGGCTTGCTCGTTTGCCAATTGAAGCAGTTCAGTAGGGTCAAAGTGTGCCTCCCGCAAAACGCGCTCTAACACTTCGGGATCATTCAGATTCAGTGCATCCACCCAAATTGCTTTGAAAATAAGGTCCATGAATTCATGCATCCGAGCATCTGAGCGCATTTGCAATCCAGTTAGCATGCGCATGAGTGTGGTGGTGATGATCGGAAAAAAAGGATTGATTTCTAAAGGCACGCCGTAACTGTCTGCAAACCGCTTGAAATCAACAAAGATGTACTTGCCCTTGGCGGTCACACTCACGGGTGAAGCGTTACCAGTAGCTTTGAACACTGCGCCCAATAGCATGGGAAGGTAAATGGGACTGGCGCCAGTTTCAGCTTTAATCTTGCCCATTTGCGTGTGCGCCAAATAGGTGGCCAAGCTGCCAAAGTCAAAATAATAATCAAATGTTTTTGCCATATGTTTCTTTGAAAGCTAAATCAAAACTTTTCCATGTAGGGTCGCAAATCAAGTTCGTGCGTCCAAGCGTCTCTGGGTTGTTGGTGCAGCATCCAATAGGCGTCTGCAATGTGGTCTGGATTTAAGATGCCACCCTGATCTTTCAATGCATAGCGTTCGGGGAAAAGTGTGCGAATGAATTCTGTATCAATGGCGCCGTCAATGATGGTGTGAGCCACATGAATACCCATGGGCCCCAGTTCGCGTGCCATGCTTTGAGCCAATCCACGCAGGGCCATTTTGCCGCCTGAAAATCCTGCAAAGTTTGCACTGCCTCTTAAGGAGGCCGTGGCGCCAGTAAAAATAATGGTCCCTTTTTGACTGACACCGTTGGCGTGCTGTTCGTTATTGTGTGTTCTTGACACCATTCGCTTGGCCACTTCGCGACCATTCAAAAAGCCAGCCAAGCAAGCCATTTCCCACATTTTGGTGTAGCGCCGCGCAGTCTCAGTCAAGATGCTGTTGGGTGAGTTGGCGCCAATATTGAAGACCAAGACCTCAATGTGTCCGATGTTGGACTCTATGTGATCAATGAGTGCAATGACTTCTTCTTCTTTCCGAGCATCTGAAGCAAAACCGTGGGCATGGCCTCCGGCTTGCTGTATTTGGAGCAGCAAGGGCTGTAATTTATCAAGGGTTCTGCGGGTGACGCAAACGACAAAACCTTCGCGCGCAAACCGCTTGGCTACTGCACCGCCAGTTGCATCGCCGGCCCCTATGACCAAACATACTTTTGAATTTGTCATACAGTGAACTGAGTGCTTAGACGATCAATTCGTTAAAGTTTATTTTTTTGCAAAGCAGCCCAAATTTTGGGCCCTGTAAATGGCATGTCCATTTGATCGATACCGTAAGGACGCAAAGCACTCATGACGGCATTGGCCAATGCAGGCAAGGAGCCAGTACAGCCTGATTCACCCACGCCTTTGGACCCCAGCAGGTTAAGTTGAGTTCTAACCTCGTACGTTTCGTTCGTTAAGTTGGGTACACAACCAGCACGCGGCATGGCGTAGTCCATGAAACTGCCGGTCAGCAACTGGCCTTGCTTGTCATACACCACCTGCTCGCAAAATGCTTGTCCCCAGCCTTGAACAACACCGCCATGCACTTGCCCGCGAACCAGTTGCGGAGAAATGACTTGTCCTAAGTCATCCACAGCATAGTAGTGAATCAAATGAGTTTCACCCGTTGACGGATTGATCTCTACTTCAGCAATGTGACAACCATTTGGATATGTTGCGCCAGAGCTTGCTTCACCCAACGCATTGAGCGAGGTTTTCTCTTCGTTTGCCAAGTCATCAATGACTTGTGCTGTTGAAAGGGAGAGCCCATTCGCTAGCCAAACACCATTTTCAAAATGCACCTGAGCGATCTCGACACCCAACTTCTTAGCGGCATGCGGTTTGATAGATTCAAGCATTTGATGGCACATGGCCAAGATGGCACTGCCCGCGCCGTATAAGGAGCGCGATCCGCCTGTTCCGTTGCCCAGCAATTTTTGATTTGCTTTGCCTGCTTCGTATCTCACACGGTCTGCCGGCCATCCCAAGGCTTTCTCGATGATGCTGGCAAACGAAGTTGAGTGACCTTGACCCGAGGGCCCCGTGACGCCGTAAACATACAAATAACCATTGGCGTTGAATTCCCCCCAAGCTTGATCTTTTGGCGCGGTGCCCGCACCCGACGCTTCTAGGAATGTAGACAGTCCAATGCCGCGGTATTTGCCTTGGCTTAATGATTGGGCGCGACGTTCTTCAAATGTTGCGTACTTAGAAATCTCTAGTGCGCGGTCAAGCAACTTTTCGCTCAGGCAAGTATCAATGGTGCTGCCATTGGATGTTTTGTAGGGAAATGCAGATTCTGAAATGAAATTTTTGCGCCGTAAAACAACTGGGTCAAAACCATGTTCGTGAGCGGCAAAGTCAACCAATCGTTCGATGGCATAGGCAATGTCGGGACGCCCTGCGCCGCGATAGGCCGACACTGGCGTGGTATTGGTGTAGACCACCTCCGACTCCATGTAGAGCGCTGGAATTTGGTAGACGCCGCCCATGGTGATAGAAAGATTTCGCGTGCCAATAAAGGTGCTCATCATGCAGTTGTAGGCCCCTAAATCAACGCGGTCCTTGAATCGAATGGCCAATATGTGACCCTCTGCATCGAGTGCAATTTCACCATTTAAGATCAAGGCGCGCCCATGCCAATCGCTGAGAAAAATTTCGCTTCGAGAACCAACCCAGCTGACTGCACAGCCAAGGGGGCGCGCAGCCAGCACCAA
>CALCBL010000266.1 GCA_937897495.1 uncultured Burkholderiales bacterium | reverse complement strand
AAGGACAAGAGTTGGCGATGACCTTTGGCGTTTTGAATGTAGGTGTTGAGATTTTCATAAGCTGCATTGACGCGGTAGCCGATGGCATTGTTGTCGCCATAGCGACCACCAAGATCTAAAGCTGTCGAGCTATTGCTGCCGTTGCCATAACTGACTGTCAAACTTCGAAAACTGGTGTCGGCAGAATTGGGCGGACGCTTCACCACGTAGTTGGCCAAGCCACCCGGTGCACTGGTGCCAGCTTGTATGCCGCTGGTGCCTTTGAACAGTTCAATGCGCTCTTTGTTGTCCATGGGAATCATGGTTTCAGCATTGATGGGCAAGCCTTCGCGGCGGTAGTTGTAGCGGTTGTCTAATGTATAGCCGCGCACACTCAGGATGTCCCAATAGGCGGGCGAGTTGTAGCTGTCTGTGACGGAAGAATCTAAGCGCAACGCTTCTGAAATTCTTTGTGCACCCAAGTCGCGCAGTGTGGCGTTGTCTATGTTGGTAGCACTGAACGGTGCTTGGCGAAGGCTGAGGTTTTCAAAACCGCTGACTTGTTGCGAAGCCGGGCTGGTGATCAAGACCGTGTCGTTTTGTGCAAGCGCAGAGGCGCTAACAAGCAACAATGCTTGACATGATAAGTTTGGCAAATGATGTGCCATTGCGTTTTCCTTCAACGAAATGGCAGGTCGGCTGGATCATTCAACGAATGTTGGCAAATGAGTGTTTGCCTCGTTGTTTAGACAAGCTTCCCTGCGCGAGGATTACCTCAATCAGGTTCAAAGGGACTTTCTCAGTCTTAGCCTTACAGCTAAAACACCCCTAGCGGATGTGACTACAAATTTGTATTTGCAGCCACAGGTTGAATTCTATGACACACCCAAGAGTTTGTGCAAATGCGTGGAAGTGGTGGTGTATTGGAGTAGGGTTTTTCGCTCAGGGTGGAGCAAGTCAGCCGCACCAAAGGCGGCCAAGGTGGCTTCGTGAAAGCCACACAAAATGAGCTTCTTTTTGCCTGGGTAGGTGTTGATGTCGCCCACAGCAAAAATGCCTTGAGCTTGCGTGGCGAAGTTTTCTGTGTTCACCACCAATTGCTTGCGCTCCATGGCCAAGCCCCATTCGCTAAGTGGGCCTAGCTTGGGAGAAATGCCTAGACACAAAAGAATCGCGTCTGCAGGTAGAACTTCTGTTTCGCCTTGGGCGTTGAGAATTTCTAGGCCAGACAGGTGCCTACTGCTTGAGCCTGAGTTTGAACCTTCATCTTGAACTAAGGCTGTGGGTTGGCCCGCCACAAAGCGCATTGATTTTGCGATGCAAGCTTCGCGCATTTGTTCAGTGGCTTGAGGCGTTGCTTGAAATTGATCGCGCCTGTGAACCAGGGTGACACTGGCTGCAGCATTGGCACCTTGGCGCCACAGCGCGCAAGCTTCTAGGGCTGCATCGTTGTCGCCCAGTACCAAGAGGTGTTTGCCTTTGAAGCTTGACGCGTTGGGTGCTTTGTGAAATATGTTTTTGCCCAGTAGCGCCTCGAAGCCTTGCAAATTCAGGCCGCGTTGAACAAAAGCACACACACCTGCGGCAATGAACACTGTGGCTGCTTTAAATTGCTTGCCCTTGTCAGTTTGCAAATGCCAATGGCCGTCTTCTGTGGCTTTGAGTTCACTCACCAATTCTTGAAGGTGAAACTGCGGTGCGAAGGGTTTAATTTGTGTTTGCAGTTGGTCAATCAGTTCTTGACCGGTGCAAAGCGGAATGCCGGGAATGTCGTAAATGGGTTTGTCGGCGTAAAGCTCTGAACATTGGCCGCCCACTTGCGGCAAAGCATCCACCACGTGGCAGCGAATGTCTTGAAGCCCTAGTTGAAACGCTTGGAACAGGCCTACCGGGCCTGCGCCAATGATCAGGGCTTCGGTTTGGATCAACGGATCAACTCGCTCAGTTTGCCTGTCTTGTCTTTCCAGTCGTCAGCATCGGGCATGGGAATTTTGCGTTTGGTGATGCTTTTCCAAGTGGGCAGCAAAGCCAGTTCGGCATTGAGCTTGGTCATGTGAACTTGGTCTGCTGGCAGGTCTTCTTCGGCATAGATGGCATTGACGGGGCACTCGGGAATGCACACAGCGCAGTCGATACACTCGTCAGGGTCTATGGTGAGAAAGTTGGGTCCTTCGCGGAAGCAGTCTACGGGGCAGACATCCACACAGTCGGTGTATTTGCAGCGGATACAGGATTCAGAAACAACGTGGGTCATGGCAGTTTGCTAGGGCTAAAGCGTTATACGGACGGAATTGCCCGAAAGAATGGCATTTTAAAGCAGTTAAGGGCAGAGATTAATTCACCAACACTGCGCCTGAGGTCTTATGGCTGGCCGTATCGACCAAAATCAGGGCGCCCAACACGCGAGATTGCTTAAAAGGCATGGCAATCAGGGGCTCTTGGAAGGCCAAAGTGACGCGGCCCACCGCATTGGCGGGCAGTTCAGTGGCTTCTTCTTCTGCCAGGGTATGGATGTTCAAGCGGTGCACGATGCGCTGCACTTTGGCTTTGACCCAGCGGTGGCCGTGCAGGGCCCAATAAAGGCGGCCAGCCACCAAGGGCT
>CALCBL010000265.1 GCA_937897495.1 uncultured Burkholderiales bacterium | reverse complement strand
CCGTTCTTCAAACTATCCTGTCACGCTTATGAGCCTCAAAATAGTTGTCTACTCCAAGTCTGCCTGCCCCCAATGCGAGTCAGTCAAAATGATTCTCAAGTCCAAATCTTTGGCCTTCGACGAAATCAAAATTGACGACGAAGCCGAGCGCATGGCTTTCTATGAAAAGTGTGGGCCCGCCGTGCGTCAAATGCCACAGGTTTTCATCAACGATCAGCGTGTGGGTGGCTTGGCTGGTTTGCAGGCCGCTTTGGCCCAAATGGCCAATTGATGTGATTGAAGCGCAAGTTCAGAACTTGCTGTTGCGCACCACCCTTGTTTAGTCTTTTTTCTGCAGCTTGTCTTGGGTGTTCAGATCAAAGTCACTTGCATCGTGGCGTTCATGCAATTGTGTTTCTAAGGGCCCCATCACCCGGTTAACCATGCGGCCTCTTTGAACAGCAGGTCGGGCTTCTATTTCATCAGCCCATCGAATCACATGGGTGTATTCGTGAACTTGTAAAAACTCGCCTGAATCGTAGCGCTCGCCTTTGGCCAAACTGCCATACCAAGGCCAAATGGCCATGTCGGCAATGGTGTAATCGTCACCACACACAAATCGGTTGTTGGCCAGCCTTTGGTTCAAGACATCGAGTTCACGCTTGACTTCCATGGCAAAGCGATCAATGGCGTATTCAATTTTGGTGGGCGCATAAGCGTAGAAGTGACCGAAGCCGCCACCCAGGTAAGGCGCACTGCCCATTTGCCACATGAGCCAAGACATGCACTCGGTGCGTTTGGCAATGTCGGTGGGCAAAAAGGCTTTGAATTTTTCGGCCAAATAGAACAGGATGGAGCCTGATTCAAACACGCGCTGTGGTTCTGGCGTGCTGTAGTCCAGCAGCGCTGGAATTTTGGAATTTGGATTCACGCCCACAAAGCCGCTGCTAAATTGCATGCCTTCGCTGATGCGAATGAGCCATGCATCGTATTCGGCGCCTGCGTGCCCAAGTGCCAGCAACTCTTCCAACATGATGGTCACTTTGATGCCATTGGGGGTGCCCAATGAATAAAGTTGCAGAGGGTGCTTGCCTTTAGGCAATTCTTGTTCGTGCGTTGCGCCTGCTACAGGGCGATTGATGTTGGCAAAGCGGCCGCCATTGGCCTTTTGCCAAGTCCAGACCTTGGGGGGAACGTAAGGGGTATCTGACATGCTAAAACCTTGTCTATTTATACGATTGAGAGCCTACACGAGATCGAAGTTTTACAAAACGCGGAAAACACTCTTCAAAAACGCGTTTTGAAGCCCTAAACTCTACCGGATTCTAATTCGACACCTCAAAGAGATTCACATGTCTGATCAAAGCCCTACAGTTCAAATGCAACAAGTTTTTGAGTCGCATGCTGCCACGGCACT
>CALCBL010000264.1 GCA_937897495.1 uncultured Burkholderiales bacterium | reverse complement strand
CGCCAAGGCCTTTTAGCTTGGCTTGCACATCTGGCAATTTAATGATGCGTGCCAATTCGTTTTGCAATTTGCTCACTACGTCGGGCGGTGTACCTGCCGTCACGAACACGCCATACCAAGTGCTCATCTCAAAACCCGTTACACCAGCCTCTGCCAATGTGGGTACGTTGGGCAATTCAGCTGAGCGTTGAGATGTGGTGACTGCCAAGGGCTTGAACTTGCCGGCCTTAATTTGACCCATGGCTGAAGAAGTGGTGTCAAACATGATTTGAACATTGCCGGCAATGATGTCTAAGTGGGCTTGTGCGCTGCCTTTGTAGGGAACATGGACGCTCTTCACACCGGCGGCAATGTCAAAGCCTTCGCCTGCAATGTGCTGCGTGCTGCCTACGCCAGATGAGGCATATTTGAAATCATCTGGTTTGGCTTTCATCAGGGCAACGAGTTCTTTGACGGTGTTGGCAGGAACATTGCTGCCCACCACCAACACGTTGGGCACTGTGACCACCAAGCCTATTGGCGTTAAATCTTTGATGGGATCAAAAGCCAATTTGATCAGGTGGGGTGCAATGGCTTGACCTGTGTTGGTGGCTACCAGCAGGGTATGGCCATCGGGTGCGGCTTTGGCTGTCAGGTCGGCTGCAATGGTGTTGGATGCGCCCGGTTTGTTCTCAACAATGAAGGTGCCTTTGAGCGACTCGGTCATTTTTTCGGCCAGCATGCGCGCAATGATGTCTGTGCCGCCACCTGCGCCGGCGCCCACCATGAGTTTGACGGGCTTGCTGGGGTAAGTGGTTTGGGCTTGTGCATTGAACGTCAACAAAATTGCAGACGCTAAAACGGCTAGGTATTTTTTCATGGTGTCTCCTTGTATGTTGAGGAATTGAATTTGCTTATGAGTTTTGTTGTTGGTGGTGCTGCCCCATTCGGCATGCCAGATCGAAAGCGTTGAACATGGCCTGTGGATTGGCCAAGTTTTGCCCTGCAATGTCATACGCAGTTCCGTGCGCGGGGGTGGTGACTGGAATGGGCAAGCCGCCGTGCACTGTGACGCCTTTTTCAAAGCCCATGAGCTTCATGGCAATTTGGCCTTGGTCGTGGTACATGGTGACCACGCCGTCGTAGCCACCCTCTTTGCGAATAGCGCGCACAAAGGCGGTGTCTGCAGGAAAAGGGCCGTCAGCTGGAATGCCTGATTTGACGGCCATCTCTACGCCGGGTGCAATGATTTTGATTTCTTCATCGCCGTAGTTGCCGTTGTCACCATTGTGTGGATTGAGACCGCAAACAGCCAGTCGGGGCTTGGCTTTGCCAGATGCTTTCAGAGCATTGGCAATCATTTCAATAGACTCAAAAACTTTTTGGCTGCTTAGCAAACTGCTCACTTCTTTGAGAGCCACATGAGACGTGACACGCGATGTCCAGAGGTCTTGCAGCACATTGAGTTCGCCACACACGCCTTTGTAGTTGAGAAATTCAGCAAACCAGCGCAGTTCATCTTCTTGATGCATACCACCTAATCGCAGTGCGCTTTTGTTGAGAGGTGCGAAACAAAACGCGTGAGCTTTGCCATCGCGTACCAATGAAACGCCTTCGGCCAACGCGGCAATCATGTAGGCACCGTTGTTGGCATCGTAAGTGGCTTTGGGAAAGGGTGGGGCGTTGAGGCCAGACCAATCATGCCAACTGACGTTGGCAGGCGTTTGGATGCTGCCTTTTTGGCCAATCAAAATGATTTTGGTGGCTTGTTGGGCAATGCTGTGGTTTAAGAGTTTCTGCACCAGCTCGGGGCCAATGCCCGCAGGGTCGCCAGTGAAAAGAGCTATGGTGAGTTGGGTCATGTGGGGCTTTGGGTTTTAGACGTAATCTTGAATGACAGATTAAGTATATTGAATCTCGTAGAATTCACAACATGGGTCATTACCCGCAAATTTTAAAAATTACTAGCCAATGGTCGCCAAGGATACAATTT
>CALCBL010000263.1 GCA_937897495.1 uncultured Burkholderiales bacterium | reverse complement strand
CGCACAAGACATTGCCGACACCGTGAGTGCTGCGCGCGAGATTTTCAAGACGCTGGCTTAAGAGTCGCGGGTAATACCCGTTTCCTTGACGATCCTGGTCATCAGGTCACGGTCGGCAAGGAACACTTTGTTGAATGCCTCTAAATTCAGTTGCGGCGACTCCATTCCCAAGGCCAGCAAACGTTCTTTCACATCCTTGTTGAGAATGATTTTGTTAATAGCGGCATTGAGCTTTTCTTGAATGGCGATGGGCGTGGCAGCAGGCGCCAACAAACCAAACCAAGACTCAAATTGGAAACAGGACAAGCCTGACTCTGCCAGGGTTGGAACGTTGGGCAATAAAGCCGAACGCTTTTTAGACGTGATGCCGATGATGCGCAGGCGGGTGTCTTGTAAATAAACACCGACCCCTGCTGTAGGCACAATGACTGCGTTACCCCGACCGCCAGACACATCGGTCACAGCTTCTGCCGTACCTTTGTAGGGCACATGCACAATGTCGAGGTCGGCAGTTTTAGCGAAATACGCCATGGCCAAGTGAGTTGAACTGCCCACACCTGCCGAGTTGTAATTCAAAACGCCAGGCTTGCTCTTCGCATACTGAATGAACTCAGCAGCTGTTTTGGCAGGTACACCAGCATTCACCATGAGCACATAGCTTTGATTGCCAATATTGGCCACTGGCGCAAACTCTTTCACAGGATCGTAAAACGGGCGTGCGCCCATGGCTGAGGTCACAAAGTGACTAGAAGCGGCCATCAACAATGTTTTACCATCAGGCGCCGCTTTAGAAACGAATGACGTGCCAATGGCCCCCCCCGCGCCTGGCTTGCTTTCAATGATCCAGTTTTGCCCCGTCTCTTGTGACAGTTCTTGCTGAATGGCACGAGCAGGCATTTCACGTGCACCGCCTGCAGCAAACGGCACAATGATGCGCGACACATTGCCACTCGACTGTGCAAATGCTTTGTTCAAACCAGCAGACAACAACGAGGCCAACATAAGTTGGCGTCGACTTAAGAAATTTTCTGCAGCGCTCATCATTTTCCTAACAGGTCACGGGTTTCATCAAACAACTCGTCCACCGAATAAGGTCTGGGAATCAGGCCTTGTTTGTAGGTGTAACGAATCAAC
>CALCBL010000262.1 GCA_937897495.1 uncultured Burkholderiales bacterium | reverse complement strand
CTTTTCAAACCAGATCATAAAATGGAGCAATGGATCAAAAAAACTTTCAAGCTCGTCACCGTAAGCGCGCGAGAAACTGCGGAATCCAAAATCTACAGCCTTCTTGAAATCACGCAGGTCCTCTCGACCCAACTCTGGAAATTCGCTAAACAACTCCATAGATTTACCCTTCCCGTGGCCCGTTAATGCGCCTGCCAACATTTGCCAACAGGCGCATTTGAGTCGGTGTTATTTAGCCTTAGAGACCAGCTTTGATTTTCTTCGCGGCGTCTGAACTTACCCAATTCGTCCAGATGTTTTCATGCTTTGTCAAAAACTCAATAGCCGCATCTTCACCCGTGGCCTGTTGATCTGCCATGAATGAAAGTGTTGCATTCATGATCGGGCCTGGAAAGATTCTTTTTCCAAAGTAATCACTGACTTCTGAACCAGCACGCTTTTTGAAATCATCAGAAATGATTGTGTTAACCTCTGATTTGGTCCAAGCAGATGGTTTAGGATCGGAACAATCCTGCTCGGATTTAACGATACAGTTATCCCAGTTATCTTTTCCAGCAAACGGAATGCCAAAGTCCATCATATTCAAGCTATACTTGCCCACGATTGATGTAGGCGACCAGTAGTATCCAAACCAATTTTCTTTCCTGTCAGATGCTTTGGCAATTGATGCGTCAAGACCTGCTGCTGATCCCGGATCAACCAAACGCCAGCCCTTTTTTTCCATTTCAAAAGCGCGAAACAAATTTGCATTTGCCAACTGACAACCCCATCCTGACGGGCAAGTGTGGAAACCACCTTTTGATGGATCTTCAGGATGTGGGAACAAATCATGGCGCTTTAATATGTCTTGAACTGTTTTCAGTTCTGGATGTTTTTCCATCGTGTGAGGAAGCAACCACCAGCCTTCACCAAGCCCAGTAATAGGATCGGAGACGGTGTGAAGACGACCTTCAGCTTTTGCTTTTTCAAGTGGGACAGCAACGGCATTAATCCACATTTCCCCGGCGACATCAGGCACGCCTTTCTCGTTCATTGAGGTGAACGTTGGCATAGTGTCACCTGGGACAATGTTCACGTCACAGCCGTATCCCTTGCTTAAAATGATTTTGTCAACATTGGCCAATAACTGTGCTGAAGCCCAGTTCATTTCAGCGATAGACACAGTGCCACACGCCGCCGACGCCTGGCCTGAGACCTCTAAAATGGTTCCTGCAGCAACTGCCGACGCAATAAGTAATTTTTTCATTATAACCCCTCCCAAGGATTTTTGCATTTTTATTTCTACCAGATATGGAACTTTGAGCCACGCATCCTAGTCTGTTCACAATGCGACATTTGTTAGATTAATAATAGTGTTTTTTCATTCAAATGTTGTTTGTCCTAAGCAAACCATCATCTTTTAATTTTTTATTTCCTAAGTTATTTTGTAACTCAAAGCCTGTAGTCAGGCTCTTCATCATCCAAAATTCTTCGAATTGCAGCGAGGTGCTGATCAACTGTTTGATCCTGGACTTCCCATTGTTTTGCAGTTTTCTCAGCAATTTCATTCGACAGGACAGACAGCTCTAACCCAGACCCTTTTGCAGTTAAATAAGTCCGACAAGCTCGCTCGTAATAATAGGCTAAATCAAAAGCAAGTGCTGGCGATTCAGCAACAGTCATAAAACCGTGATTGCCCATCATCACCAGCCTTTTATTACCAAGAATGGTTGACAGCCTTTCGGCCTCGTCATCCAGCCCCATGCCATCAAACCCGGAATCCACCGCAACACGGTTAAAGAAACGGCAACTGGTTTGATCTACCGGCAGCAAAGTTGGGTCTTTGAGTGCGCTAAGCGCAGTGGCATAATGCGAATGCAAATGCACGATACAGCGCGCCTGCGGATTATTGCGATGCATTGCACCATGAATCCACCATGCGGTTGGATCAACCTTTTGCCCATAATCAGAAGGCGTTTTACCAGCATCGAGAAGCAGCAGATCACTTGCCCGCATTTTCGAAAAATGCACGCCATAAGGATTCATCAAAAACTGTTGGCCATCAGCCGATATGGCATAGGAAAAATGATTGGCAATGCCTTCATGCATCGATTCGTGTGCCGTCCAGCGAAAAATCGCCGCAAGATCACGGCGTGCCTCATCAATGTCAACAATGATTTC
>CALCBL010000261.1 GCA_937897495.1 uncultured Burkholderiales bacterium | reverse complement strand
CAAAATTGTGAATCCCTTTGGCGCGCGGGGTGGCAATACAGGTGTAGCCGATGCCGACAACTTAGCCTGGAAATTAGCGGCGGTGTTACGTGGCCATGCTGATGAAGCTCTGCTGGAAAGTTACAACGATGAGCGACTTGAGGCTGCGCAAGAAAACGTGAAAGTCACGCGACGCACAGCTCGGTTTTTACGAACTGCAGATGGCATCGAACGCGCCTTTCGAAAAGCCACCATCAGCTTGGCCAAGCAATTTCCTTTCGCACGCTCACTGATCAATACCGGACGCATGGCTGTGGCCAACACCTATCGCGGCTCGCGCGTCTGCGGCGAGACTGGTGGAACGTCTGTGCAAAACGTCAAGATTCAATGGCGTGCCGGCAAAACCGGCGCATTGAATGACCTGTTGCAATGGGCCGACGGCCGTTTGCTCATTTTGGTGTTTGGCGAGCAATCCAAAGCATCCCTCAAAAGACTTCAAGAGCTCAGCGTTTCTGGCCTGCCTGTTCGATGTGTGCAAGTCCTTGCCAAAGGCGACAGCGCACAAGCCCGCGAACACATCTGGGACAAGCAAGGCCATTTGAAAAGTGCATGCGCCAAGGTGCTTGCCGGCGGTTGGGCCGTGATTCGACCTGATGGCTATTTGGCCGACACCGGCAAAAGTGTGAACGGCGATTTGATTGCCGCGGTAGCCACTTCTTTGTGCCTTTGATTCAATTCGGATTGACCATGATGAAAACAGAACTGAACTTGCAAGACGCGGATGGCTTCTATGAGCAACTGCTGAATGCACACGAGGGGTTGAGCTCAGAACAATCTGAGCAGCTCAACATGCGCTTGATTTTGCTGCTGGCCAATCAAGTTGGCGATGCTTCAATCCTCAGAGATTGCATTGAATCAGCAAGCCAAAAAAAATGATCAAACCCATCTAAAACTGCAATGAAGGATTAGGACTTTGTAGAGTCTGGTTTAGAACTTTTCGGTGAACGTTCTACCAGTTTTCCATTCACATATTTGTGCAAGACGCTGGTAATCAAAGTTTGATAAGGCACCCCCTCCTCCATTGCCCGCACCTGAATATCGGTGAGATCGACGGAGGACAAGCGAATATTCACTCGCTTGTCTTTGATGGCACTGGCTCTTGCCGCAGCTTTGAATTTGGCCAACTCGCTTTTTGAGGCAATCGACTTCAGTTGACCTGATTCAAAGGCATTCAAAATTTCTAGTTCATAGACATCAATTTGACTCATGTTGGGTCTTTCTGAAAATAGTCGCGAGTGGCTTTTCGACTTGGAATCATCGTTTTTAGAAAATAATGGTCTTCTTCCTCAATGAAGGGCACCAGATAAACATAGTTCATGATGACAACCAACAAAATTCTTTGCTTCGGATACTTCCCCGGATTCGGATGATCCAACAGGTCAAGTAAGCCTCCCGTTTCCAGTGCCACAACCACCGCCTCAAATGAAATGCCGCGCTCGAACCTCGTTCATTTTTTTCAATATTCCACCTGAATGATTTCATTCTGCCATGTTATTGAAATGTGTGCCTTTTGTCACCACATTTACTTGCAAGAACTACAAGTAAAATCATAGCTTTAGTCCATCCCTGACATTGCCCCTTGGCAATCTCTAAATACCCAGCCCATGAGCAACGAGACCACCCCCGCCATCCAGCAACCCGGCCTTGAGAGCCTGTCCAAGTCTTTTGAGCCTGCTGCCCTTGAGGCCCATTGGGGTCCTGAGTGGGAAAAACGTGGCTATGGCGTAGCAGGGCACCGCGGCACTCAGGCGCCTCAAGCAGACGCGCCCAGCTTTGCCATCCAGTTGCCACCCCCCAATGTGACAGGCACGCTGCACATGGGCCATGCCTTCAACCAAACCATCATGGACAGCCTCACGCGCTACCACCGCATGATGGGCTTCAACACCGCTTGGATTCCAGGCACCGATCACGCCGGCATTGCCACTCAAATTGTGGTGGAGCGTCAGCTGCAAGGCCAAGGCATTAGCCGCCACGAAATGGGCCCCACACCCGCTGAAGCACGCAAAAACTTTGTGTCCAAAGTGTGGGAATGGAAAGAGCAATCGGGCAACACCATCACGCAGCAAATGCGCCGCATGGGCGACAGCGTCGACTGGACGCGCGAGTACTTCACCATGGACGACAAGTTGTCCAAAGTGGTGTCAGAAACCTTTGTGAAGTTGTACGAGCAAGGCCTCATTTACCGCGGCAAACGTTTGGTCAGCTGGGACCCTGTGCTACAAAGCGCCGTATCCGATTTGGAAGTGGAAAACACCGAAGCCGATGGCAAGATGCACTACATCTTGTACCCGTTTGCAGACGGCCCCCAACACATTGACGGCGTGATGCAAAAAGGCATGACCATTGCCACCACCCGCCCTGAAACCATGCTGGCAGATGGCGCGTTGGCTGTTCACCCCGAAGACGAACGCTACAAACATTTGGTGGGCAAAAAAGTGAATTTGCCTTTGTGCGATCGCCAAATTCCCATCATTGCAGACGACTTTGTTGACCGTGAATTTGGCTCCGGTTGCGTCAAAATCACGGGCGCCCACGATGCCAACGACTACGCATGCTCCATGCGTCACAACCTGCCCCTCATCACCATCTTCACATTGGCGGCCGCTGTCAATGAAAACGGCCCCAAAGCCTACCAAGGCATGGACCGCTTTGTAGCCCGCAAGGCCGTGATCAAAGATTTGGAAGCACAAGGCTTGCTGATCGAAATCAAGCCGCACAAACTGATGCTGCCCATTTGCGCCCGTACCGGCCAAGTGGTGGAACCGATGCTCACAGATCAGTGGTTCGTGGCGGTCAACAAGGTCAGCCCACAAGACCCCACTGGCAAGAGCATTGCACAAAAAGCCATTGATGCCGTGCACACCGGTCAAGTGAATTTTGTCCCCGAAAACTGGGTCAATACGTACGACCAGTGGATGAACAACATTCAAGATTGGTGTATTTCTCGCCAGCTTTGGTGGGGCCATCAAATTCCCGCTTGGTACGACGAAGAAGGCCATGTGTATGTGGCCAAGTCAGAAGCTGAGGCTCAAGCACAAGCCGATGCCAAAGGCCCCGGCAAAAAACTCAAGCGCGATGAAGACGTCCTTGACACTTGGTATTCCTCTGCGTTGGTGCCGTTCTCCACCATGGGTTGGCCCGAGGCTGCCCCCGCTTCAGGCTCCCACAAAACTCAAGACTACGACTTGTACTTGCCTTCATCGGTATTGGTCACAGGCTACGACATCATCTTCTTCTGGGTTGCCAGAATGATCATGATGACCACGCACTTCACGGGTCGCGTGCCTTTCAAACACGTCTACATTCACGGCTTGGTGCGCGACGCCCAAGGCAAGAAGATGAGCAAGTCAGAAGGCAATGTGCTCGACCCTGTGGACCTGATCGACGGTATTTCTTTAGAGCCTTTGCTTGAAAAACGTTCACAAGGTTTGCGCAAGCCCGAAACTGCGCCGCAGGTCCGCAAGAACACGCAAAAAGAATTTCCTGAAGGCATTCCCGCCTACGGCGCTGACGCGTTGCGCTTCACGTTTGCCGCTTTGGCCTCCTTAGGCCGCAGCATCAACTTTGACAGCAAGCGCTGCGAAGGCTATCGCAACTTTTGCAACAAGCTTTGGAACGCCACACGCTTTGTGCTGATGAACTGTGAAGGCCAAGATTGCGGCCTGAAAGAGCACACCAAAGCCGAGTGCGCTGTGGGCGGCCCAGCCCATGGCTACATGAGCTTCAGCCAAGCCGATCGTTGGATTTCTTCCAAAATTCAGCGCGTGGAGGCCGATGTGGCCAAGGGCTTTGCCGAATACCGCCTAGACAACGTGGCCAACGTCATTTATGACTTTGTCTGGAACGAGTTCTGCGATTGGTATTTGGAAATTGCCAAGGTTCAAATCAACACGGGCGATGCATCACAGCAGCGCGCCACACGTCGCACACTCATTCGCACCTTAGAAACCATTCTGCGATTGGTTCACCCCATCACACCCTTTATTTCCGAAGAATTGTGGCAAAAAGTGGCGCCTGTAGCGGGCCGTGCGGGCCCTTCTGTCAGCATCGCAGCCTACCCTGTTTCACAACCCGAGCGCATTGACGAACCCGCCGAAGCCCATGTGGTCAAGCTGAAAACACTGGTCGATGCGTGCCGCAATTTGCGCGGCGAAATGAATGTCTCACCTGCTACCAAGTTGCCTTTGTATGTGTTGGGCGATTCAGAGTTCATGAAAGCAGCAGGCCCAGTGCTGCAAGCATTGGCCAAGTTGAACGAAGTCAAGGTGTTTGACAGCGAAGCTGATTGGACAAAAGCAGCCGCAGCAGCTCCCGTTGCGGTGGTGGGCGAAGCGCGCTTGTGCTTGTTCATGGAAGTCGATGTGGCGGCAGAAAAAATTCGCCTAGGCAAAGAGGTCACCCGCTTAGAAAGCGAGATTGGCAAGGCCAATGGCAAGCTTAGCAACGAAGCCTTTGTGGCCAAAGCGCCGCCTGCAGTGATCGACCAAGAGCGCAAACGCGTCGCAGATTTTGAAGCCAACTTGAGCAAAATGAAGGCTCAACTTTTGCAGTTAGATACGGCATCTTCAAAAGCTTGACATGCAGGCGTCACTCAAATGTGGTAATTTGGTCATAAATTAATTTGAACTTAAAAAGAAACTTCAAATGAGCGCACAACCCAGTATTAGAAAAGCAGTGTTCCCTGTTGCCGGATTGGGAACTCGGTTCCTGCCTGCCACCAAAGCCGCCCCCAAGGAGATGCTGCCTATCGTTGACAAGCCTCTCATTCAATATGCCGTTGAAGAGGCTTACTCGGCTGGCGTTCGTCACATGATCTTTGTCACAGGCCGCAGCAAACGCGCCATTGAAGACCACTTTGACACAGCCTATGAACTGGAAACCGAGCTGGAAAGTGCGCACAAAGAAGAGCTTTTGAAGTTGGTGCGTTCTGTGCAACCCGACGACATGGTTTGTGCATACGTTCGCCAACCCCGTTCTTTGGGCCTAGGCCATGCCGTGCTGTGCGCAGAAGCCATGGTAGGCCAAGAGCCTTTTGCCGTTCTGCTGGCAGACGACCTCATGGTGGGACTCAAAGGTGGCCCCTCCATCTTGGCGCAAATGGTCAAGGCCTATGAGCAACAAGGCCGCTCTATTTTGGCGGTGCAAGAAGTGCCGCTTGACCACGTCAAACGCTACGGCATTGTCGCTGGGGAATCAGCTGGCAAACAATTGATTCGTGTTGAGCAAATTGTCGAAAAACCATCGCCAGAAAAAGCGCCGTCGCGAATGGGCGTTGCTGGCCGGTACATTCTCACGCCAGGCATCTTCGAAGAAATTAGAAACCAACCCACAGGTGTGGGCGGCGAGATTCAACTCACCGACGCCATCGCCAGATTGAAATCTCGCGAAGCTGTTTATGCTTTTCAATACGAGGGCAAGCGATACGATTGCGGCAGCAAAGAAGGCTTCTTAGAGGCTACTGTTGAGTTGGCCTTAGAGCATCCGCAAGTGGGTGAATCGTTCAGGGCTTATCTCAAGACATTGAAGCTCTAAAAGAGCTTTGAGTCCATCTTCAAAAAAGCTTCAGTTTTTTGAAGCTTTTTTTTCAACGTCGCTTCATCCAAATGAGAAAACGATCGCCATCGGTTTCTTGCAAAAGCAACTCATTGCCTGTTTGTCTGGCAAAGGCTTCAAAGTCACGTTGCGCACCTGGGTCTGTGGACAAGACTTTAAGCACCTGCCCCGATTGCATGGTTGTCAGTGATTTCTTGGCTTTCAAAATAGGCAAAGGGCAATTGAGGCCACATGTGTCAAGCTCAATGTCAAACGCGAGGCTCATGGTGTCTCCAAAATTTCTTCAAACAAAACTGTCTTACTCTGAAGCGCGACCTTGTGCGTCGCGCTCTTCCCAGGTCATGAATTTTGGCTCGATGCCTTGCGTGCGCAACCAATCACCAAGTGCATAACCCGTACCCGCCGGCCAGCACACCAACTCATCAAAATTGAACATCTTGTACTCTGCCAATTCAGGCGATAACTTAACCGTACCCGAAGCAACAGCATGATAAGCAATGATCACTTGGTTCATGCGCTGAAAATCATAAGCACCGATCAGTTTTAAAGCACTGACCTGCAAATTGGTTTCCTCAGCAATTTCTCGGGCAATGCCTTCTTCTGGCGATTCACCTGCTTCCATGAAACCCGTGATCAATGCGAATTTTCGGCCAGTCCATGCCGCATTGCGGGCCAACAAAATTTGATTGCCGACTTGCACAATGCCAGCCAACACAGGGGTGGGATTGTTCCAATGAGTGAAGTCGCATTGCGTGCAGCGCAAGCGGAGTTTTTCACCCCCATCTTCCATCTGCGGTACCCAAGAAAGCGGCGATCCACAGCATGGGCAAAAACGGTATTCGGTCATGCTGGAAATATTCCTGTAGAAAGATAGCGGTCACCGCGGTCACAGACGATGAACACGATGGTGGCATTGGCTTCACGTGCTGCAATTTGCTGCGCCACCCAACAAGCGCCAGCGGCCGAAACGCCTGCAAACAAGCCCTCTTCTCTGGCCATTTGACGGCAGGTGTCTTCTGCATCGTCTTGACTGACGTAGATCAGTTCGTCGACATTGGAGGGGTTGTAGATTTTGGGCAAATACTCTTCAGGCCATTTGCGAATACCTGGAATGCGAGAGCCTTCACTGGGTTGTGCGCCAACAATTTGAACTGATGGGTTCTTTTCTTTTAAGAATTGCGACACACCTGTGATGGTGCCTGTAGTTCCCATGGCACTCACAAAATGGGTGACACGGCCCTCTGTTTGGGCCCAGATTTCGGGTCCTGTGGTCTCGTAATGGACGCGGGGGTTGTCGGGGTTTGAAAATTGATCAAGGATACGGCCCTTGCCCTGCGCTGCCATGTTGTCGGAAAGGTCTCTTGCGTATTCCATGCCGCCACTTTTGGGCGTCAAAATAAGTTCTGCGCCGTAAGCCTTCATGGTTTGTGCACGCTCTATGGACAAGTCTTCCGGCATGATCAAAATCATACGGTAGCCCTTGATGGCAGCGACCATGGCCAGTGCAATGCCCGTGTTGCCTGAGGTGGCCTCAATGAGGGTGTCGCCTGGCTTGATTTCGCCACGCTCTTCAGCACGCTGAATCATGGAAAGCGCCGGCCGATCCTTGACAGAACCAGCAGGGTTATTGCCTTCAAGTTTGCCCAAAATAACATTGCCCTTGGGCTTCGTAAAGTCGGCTGCAATTCTTTGCAATCTGACCAAAGGCGTTTTGCCAATGGCATCTTCAAGCGTTGGGTAGTTCATTTTTCGATTTACAAAGACAAGTCTGGGATCGGATTTAAAACATCATTGAGTGAATGTCTAAAGAGATTATGCTTCGAATCGTTTTCCAAGTAGCATTTCACTCCAAACTCAAACCAATTTTTTTGGTGACGGCGCCCCACTTTGCATAATCCTTGGCAATGCGCGCAGCGGCTTCTTCAGGCGTACTGCCAATCACAAGTTGATCGGTGGCCTTTAAACGCTCTGCAGTCTCTGGCAGTTTCAAACCATCCAACAAGGCTTGCCTGAATTTTTGAAGCAACTCATCGGGCACTTGCTTGGGAGCCCACATCACCAAGCTGAAGTCGGCGTCATAGCCCTTCACGCCAGCTTCTGAAATGGTGGGCGTATC
>CALCBL010000260.1 GCA_937897495.1 uncultured Burkholderiales bacterium | reverse complement strand
GCTCTGATTTGGCTTGTTGATTGGCTTGCCAACGGCGAGCCAATTGCAAACCCAAGCCACCGCCCAAGCCTACAAGAACAATACCGCCAATGCTTTCGTTGCCGTAGCCCGCGGCAAAAATATTCCAGCCTAGTAATCGGCCCACCCAAAAGCCCACCAAGGCGCCACCGATAAAGCCAAGGGCGTCTGAAATGCCTTCAAGAAGTAAGTTGCGGGCCATTAAATTGTTCTCAGCGGTTGCGTTGGTTCATGAAAACCAACTTTTCAAACAAGCTCACATCTTGTTCGTTTTTCAGCAAGGCGCCCACCAATGGCGGCACGCTGACTTTTTGGTCTGCACTTTGCAGTGCTTCTAAGGGAATGTCTTCGGCCACCAAGAGTTTGAGCCAATCTAGCAGTTCGCTGGTGGAGGGTTTCTTTTTCAAACCAGGCAAGCCGCGCACATCGTAAAAGTTTTTCAAGGCCACAGCCAGCAGCTCTTTTTTCAAATTGGGAAAGTGCACATCCACAATTTGCTTCATGGTGTCGGCTTCTGGGAACTTGATGTAGTGGAAGAAGCAGCGACGCAAAAAAGCGTCGGGTAATTCCTTCTCATTGTTAGAAGTGATAAACACCACAGGGCGCGTTTTGGCTTTGATCAGTTGACGGGTTTCGTAGCAATAAAACTCCATGCGATCAATTTCACGCAGCAAGTCATTGGGAAACTCGATGTCGGCTTTGTCGATCTCATCAATCAAAATGGCCACAGGCTCATCGGCGGTAAAGGCTTGCCACAACACACCCTTGATGATGTAGTTTTCGATGTTCTTGACTTTTTCATCGCCGAGTTGGCTGTCGCGCAGACGGCTTACGGCGTCGTACTCGTACAAGCCTTGCTGCGCTTTGGTGGTTGATTTGATGTGCCACTGAATGAGTTTCAGGCCCAAGGCTTCAGACACTTCCTCGGCCAGCATGGTTTTGCCTGTTCCAGGCTCGCCTTTGACAAGCAGGGGGCGCTTCAAAGTGATGGCTGCATTAACGGCCAGCTTCAAATCTTGCGTGGCAACGTAGTTTTCGGTCCCTTGGAATTTCATAATTGGCTGCAAAAGTGGATTAAAAGTTATTAGAAATGAGAAATGTCAGAAATGAGTAGGCTCACTAGATATAATTCCGCATTGATTTTCATCAGTCTTAGTTTGATTGTGCTCGCAAAATGAACGCTTTGTTATCCTCATTGATCGCTTTAACTGTCGCTTCAGCGACCGTTTTCTCAGCCCACGCACAAGACGTGCAGGGCAACGCCAAGGCTGGCGAAGCCAAGATTGCCATGTGCATTGGTTGCCACGGCATTAAAGGCTACCAGGCCAGCTTTCCCGAGGTGTACCGCGTTCCTATGATCTCGGGTCAAACTGAAAAGTACATTGCTTCTTCTTTGAACGCCTATAAAAAAGGCGACCGCAAGCACCCCACCATGCGCGGTATTGCCACCAGCCTCACCGACCAAGACATTGCTGATATTTCAGCCTACTACGCTCAACACGGCGTGGTTCAAGGCGCAGCGCCTGTGGTGGCCAAAGCCCCCGACGCCAAAGTTGCCGAGTTGCTGAAAAAAGGCGCTTGTGTGTCTTGTCACGGAGAGAGTTTCTCTAAACCTATTGACCCTAGCTATCCCAAAATTGCAGGTCAGCACAAAGATTTCTTGTTTGTGGCTTTGAAGTCTTACAAAACTGAAAACCAAGCCACTTGGGGCCGCGCAAATGGCGTCATGGGCGGCATCGCCAAGCAGTACACCAACAATGAATTGAAAGCGATGGCTGCTTACATTGGTTCTTTAGATGGCGAACTGAAAACTGTTCCGCAGTCTAAATTCCGCTAATTCCGTTGAGACTTTAGTCTTTTGTTGCGTGCCTTTGCACGCAGTCAATGTAGATCTGGCCATCCGGCATTTTGCCGGCTCTCTGGCTTTCAAAAATCATGCGACCCAAGCATTCCATCGTGGCGTGATGAGCCTCGTGCAAGGATTGCTTTTTGTGACTCAGCAATTCAACCGCTTGGCGAATGCCGCGTGGTTGATCAATGCTGCACTGTTCGCTGATCGACAAGTGCATTGACAGGTGCAAAAAAGGATTGTCGCGATTGGGGTCCACCAAAAGCATGTTGGCCAAAGCGGCATCGACATCGGCCAACTCGGCGTGGTATTCAGGATGCTCATCGATCCATTGGCTTGCCAAAATTTCGATGGCTTCCAGTTTGGACCCAGATCGAGATTTGGCATAAGCCCCACAAAAAAATCGCCGCACATCGGCTTGAGAAGGTTGTATCAGCATGGGCAGATTGTCGCCTAGGTGGAATCAGGGCTTGAATTAAGGTGGGGCGTGCACTATATTGCATGATTCTTGAAATGACGAACTCTTTAAAAGTAAAACCATGAGCAACAACATCACACAAGCCTTTATTTGCGATGCCATCCGGACCCCTTTTGGTCGATATGGGGGCGCTTTGTCCAGCATTCGCACAGATGACCTTGGCGCCATTCCATTGCGTGCTCTGATGGCCCGCAACCCGCAAGTTGATTGGGCTGCCGTGACGGATGTTTTTTATGGCAACGCCAATCAAGCGGGTGAAGACAACCGCAACGTGGCGCACATGAGCAGTTTGTTGGCAGGTCTGCCGATTGATGTGCCGGGCGCCACTTTGAACCGTTTGTGCGGTTCAGGTTTGGATGCCGTCGGTTCTGCTGCGCGTGCCATCAAATCGGGAGAAGCTGGTTTGATGATTGCAGGTGGCGTTGAAAGCATGAGCCGCGCACCGTTTGTCATGCCCAAAGCCGAGACAGCTTTTAGCCGCAACAACGCGGTGTATGACACCACCATTGGCTGGCGCTTTGTGAATAAATTGATGAAAGAAAAATACGGTGTGGACTCCATGCCTGAGACTGCCGAAAACGTGGCCACCGATTACAAAATTGAACGCGAAGCACAAGACCGCATGGCCTTAGCAAGCCAGATGAAAGCCGTGGCGGCGCAAAAGGCTGGCCACTTGGCGCGCGAAATTACGGCAGTCACCATTCCCCAGAAAAAGGGCGATGCCATCGTGGTCGACCAAGACGAACACCCGCGCGAAACCAGCATGGAATCCTTGGCCAAACTCAAAGGCGTGGTGCGCCCCGATGGCACTGTGACCGCAGGCAATGCCAGTGGCGTGAACGATGGCTCATGCGCCTTGTTGTTGGCCAACGAAACGCTGGCGGGCAAATATGGCCTCACGCCCAAAGCGCGTGTGGTGGGCATGGCCACTGCCGGCGTGGCGCCGCGCGTGATGGGCATTGGCCCTGCACCTGCAACGCTGAAAGTGTTGGCGCAAACAGGACTCAGTTTGGATCAAATCGATGTGATCGAATTGAACGAAGCATTTGCTGCGCAAGGCTTGGCGGTGCTGCGCATGTTGGGTTTGAAAGACGACGACGAGCGCGTGAATGCTTGGGGCGGCGCCATTGCTTTGGGTCATCCATTGGGTGCCTCGGGTGCACGCTTAGCCACCACGGCTGTGAATCGTTTGCATGCCACGGGTGGCCGCTATGCGCTGTGCACCATGTGCATTGGTGTGGGTCAGGGCATTGCTGTAATTTTGGAACGCGTTTAAGGATTCAGGAATGAGCTCGACTTTGACAACGCGTGCCGCTTGGTATGAAAAAAATGGTGAA
>CALCBL010000259.1 GCA_937897495.1 uncultured Burkholderiales bacterium | reverse complement strand
CATGGCCGCTTCAATGATGGCTTCCCATCGCAAATAACTGTCTTTGGGTGCCGAGCCGCCCACATGAATGGCTTCGTCGCAAGCAGCCACATGTTTGGCGTTAGCGTCTGCGTCTGAGTAGACCGCCACAGTTTGAATGCCCATGCGCTTGGCGGTTGCTGCCACGCGGCATGCAATCTCGCCGCGGTTGGCAATGAGGATTTTTTTGAACATGGTCGGCCTGCTAATTTCTAAATGTTTGAATGCTTGGATGGCTTTAGGTGCAACGTTGACTCACTGCGCCTGAGTCCACTGCACCTGAATCCATTGCGCAGGTCGTTTTTGCAAAAACGACTGCAAGCCTTCTTTGCCTTCATCGCTTGCGCGAATGTCAGCAATGCGTCTGGCAGTTTCAATTCTTAAAGCTTCGTCAATGGGTTTGCCCGCAACGTCTTGCACCAATTGTTTGCAAGCACGCAAAGCTTGTGGACCGTTGCCGCACAGTGTGCTCACGATCTCGGCCACTTTGGCATCCAAAGTCTCAGGTGTGCAAAGTTCATGCACCATGCCCATCGCATGCGCTTGCGCAGCACTGAATCTTTCTGCAGTCACCATGTAGCGCTTGGCAGCTTGTGCGCCCATGGCACGAATCACATAAGGACTGATGGTGCCAGGCAACAAACCCAAGCGCGCTTCAGACAAACAGAAGGTCACGTTGTCTGAGGCAATGAGCACATCGCACACAGCCGCCAAGCCCATGCCACCGGCGTAGCAGTCGCCTTGTACGCGTCCCACAATAGGCACTGGGCACTGGTCCAAAGTCCAGAGCATGTCAGCCAGCTTTTGCGCGTCGGCGCGATTTTCTTCCCAGCTGTAGCCCGACATGGCGCGCATCCAATTTAAATCAGCACCCGCACAAAACGCTTTGCCATGTGCACTGAGCACAATGGCGCGCAAGTCATTGTCTTTCGACAAATCTTGAAATGCTGTTGTGAGCTCGGCAATGACCGAGTCGTTGAACGCATTGCGCACGTCGGGGCGGTTGAGCCACACCTCGGCTAGATGCTTTGAGGGGCGGCGAATGTCTAGTGTTTTTTCGGTAGCGGTCATGACGAGTCTTTCGCAGTTTCGATGGCGTTTTTCATTTTTAGAAAATCAATGTCCGTGATTGCTTGATGCACTGAATCAGTAGCGCTTGGCCACTTCGTCCAGCATCACTTCGGTGGCACCACCGCCTATACCCAAAATGCGCGAGTCGCGCCACAAACGTTCAATGGCGGTTTCGCGGATATAGCCCATGCCACCATGGAACTGCTGGCAGGTTTGCACCACTTCATTGACCAACTCACCGGTGAGGGCTTTGAGCATGGAGACTTCTTGCACGATGTCTTTGTCTTGTGTGACGCTCCATGCACAGTGGTACATGAACTGTCTGGCCGAGCGTGTTTTGGCATCGAGCATGGCCAAGCGCTGGCGAATCACTTGCTTGTCCCATAAGGTGCCGCCAAAGGCTGGACGTTGACGCACATAGTCCAAGGTGAGTTCCAAGGCGCGCGTGCAATGGCCAATGGCCATGGCGCCCAAAGCAATTCGCTCTGTCTGAAAATTTTTCATCACAGAGTAGAAGCCTTTGTTTTCTTCGCCAAGCAAGTGATGGTCTGGAATGCGCACGTTGTCGAGCACCAACTCGGCGGTGTCTGATGATAACCAGCCTGTTTTCTTCAAAGCGCGGCCCACACTGAAACCAGGCGTGCCTTTTTCAACAATGAACATGGACATGGCATGGCGCGCATCACCCGTTTTCGCAGCAATGAAATACAAGTCGGCATGTACGCCATTGGTGATGAACATCTTGGTGCCATTAAGCACCCAATGGTCGCCATCGCGCTTGGCTGTGGTTCGAATGCCAGCCACGTCAGAGCCCGCGCCAGGTTCGGATACACCGACCGCTGTGATGCACTCACCCGTGGTAATGCGCGGCATGTACTTGGCCTTTTGCGCAGCCGTGCCCGCATGGTGCAAGTGCGGACTGGCCATGTCGGTGTGTACCAGCACCGTGATAATGAAGCCTGCAAACGTGGACTGCGACAAGGCTTCTGCAAACACCAAGTTAGACATTGCATCGGCGCCACCGCCGCCCAGTTCAGGGTCGTACATCAAACCTAGCAAACCAGCTTGTCCCATTTTACGCAGCACCTCACGCGGCACCATGCCTTCTTCTTCCCAGGCTTGCGCATAGGGCTCTACTTCGCGCGAAATAAACTTGGACACTTGGTCACGCAGCAGTGTGTGCTCGGGCGTGGTGTAGATGTTGTCAAAGGTGTAGGTCATGTCGTTCTTTCTCAAACATCACATGCGGAAAATGCCGAACTTGGTGTCTTCAATGGGCGCGTTCAATGACGCCGACAAGCCAAGTGCCAACACACGGCGTGTGTCTGCAGGGTCAATCACACCGTCGTCCCACAAGCGCGCGCTGGCGTAATACGGATGCGACTGCGCGCCAAACTGATCCAAGATAGGTTGCTTGAATGTGGCTTCTTCTTCGGCACTCCAAGCGCCACCTCGCGCTTCAATGCCATCACGCTTCACAGTGGCCAACACGCCAGCCGCTTGCTCACCGCCCATCACGCAAATGCGTGCGTTGGGCCACATCCACAAGAAACGGGGACCAAAGGCACGACCGCACATACCGTAGTTGCCAGCACCAAAACTGCCACCAATGACGATGGTGAACTTGGGCACTTTGGCTGTGGCCACAGCGGTGACCATCTTGGCACCATTGCGCGCAATGCCTTCGCTTTCGTATTTGCGGCCGACCATGAAACCGGTGATATTTTGCAAAAATACCAAGGGCACTTTGCGTTGGCAACACAGTTCAATAAAGTGCGCACCTTTGAGCGCAGACTCTGAAAACAAAATACCGTTGTTGGCAATGATGCCGACAGGCATGCCTTCAATGTGCGCAAAGCCGCACACCAGCGTGGCACCGAAGCGCGCTTTGAATTCTGCAAACTCGCTGCCGTCTACAAGGCGCGCAATGATTTCGCGTACATCGTAAGGCTTGCGGCTGTCAGCAGGAATCACACCGTAAATTTCTTTGGCATCGAACAAAGGTGCCTCTGGCTCACTCAGTTGCAGTTCAATGCTTTTCTTCCTGTTCAGCGAACCTACGGCCTGACGCGCCAGTGCCAAAGCATGCGCATCGTTTTGTGCCAAATGATCGGCCACACCAGACAAGCGCGTGTGCACATCGCCACCGCCTAAATCTTCTGCACTCACCACTTCGCCCGTGGCCGCTTTGACCAAAGGTGGGCCACCCAAAAAGATGGTGCCTTGGTTTTTAACAATGATGGTTTCATCGCTCATGGCGGGCACGTATGCGCCACCTGCGGTGCAACTGCCCATGACCACCGCAATTTGCGGGATGCCCAAGGCGCTCATGTTGGCTTGGTTGTAAAAGATGCGGCCAAAGTGATCGCGGTCTGGAAACACTTCGTCTTGGTTGGGCAAGTTGGCACCACCCGAGTCGACCAAGTAAATGCAGGGCAAGTTGTTTTGCTGCGCCACTTCTTGCGCGCGCAAATGTTTCTTGACCGTCATGGGGTAGTAGGTGCCGCCCTTCACGGTGGCGTCGTTGCACACAATCATGCAGTCCACACCATTGACGCGACCAATGCCTGCAATCATGCCGGCACAAGGCGCGTCTTCCAAGCCTTCTTTGTTCAGGTACATGGCGTGTGCGGCCAAGGGCGCCAACTCTAAAAAGGGCGTGCCAGGGTCAAGCAACATTTGCACACGTTCGCGCGGTGGCAACTTGCCGCGGGCAACATGTTTGGCTCTGGCTTTTTCGCCGCCGCCTGCTGCAGACTTTTTTAATTGAACGCGAAGGTCATCAACGACCGCCTGCAAAGCTGCCGCG
>CALCBL010000258.1 GCA_937897495.1 uncultured Burkholderiales bacterium | reverse complement strand
TGCGCGCCCCTTGATGGGTCCTGCAGGTGCAGGCTCCTTGGCGCAAGTGATCAATGGTGCCATTGCCAACAAGTCGCGCTTTGATGAAATGAAAGCCTTCTTTGGCGACACTGGCTCAGGCCATGCATCAGGCGTTTGGGAGGCCTCACACGGTGTTCCACAAAATCGCCCCGAGTTTGAAGCCGAAACACGCAGACAGCTCGAGAAGTTAGCCAAAAAACGCAAAGCGGAGGCCATGATCTGATGCTAGTTCTTGACCACGATCGCGCAGGTGGCTATTGGGGAGCGGTGTATGTGTTCACCGCCATCAAAGGCTTGCAAGTTGTCATTGACGGCCCTGTGGGCTGCGAGAACTTACCTGTCACGTCTGTGCTGCATTACACCGATGCATTGCCACCGCATGAGTTGCCCATTGTGGTCACAGGTTTAGCGGAAGAACAATTGGGCCGTGAAGGCACTGAAGGCGCCATGCGCCGTGCGCACGCCACGCTCAATCCCGATCTGCCTTCCGTGGTGGTCACAGGTTCGATTGCAGAAATGATTGGCGGTGGTGTCACGCCCGAAGGCACCAACCTGCAACGCTTTTTACCGCGCACCATCGACGAAGATCAGTGGCAGTGTGCCAACCGCGCCATGTACTGGCTGTGGCAACAATACGGCATCAAGCACGTGCCAAAGCGTGAGCGCAAAGAGGGCGAGCGTCCTCGCGTGAACATCATTGGACCCAGCTACGGCACCTTCAACTGCCCAAGCGATTTGGCTGAAATTCGCCGCTTGGTGCAGGGCATTGGCGCTGACGTCAACATGGTCTTCCCATTGGGTTCGCACCTTGCCGATGTGTCGCGCTTGGTCGAAGCCGATGTGAACATTTGCATGTACCGTGAGTTTGGTCGCATGCTGTGCGAAGCTTTAGAGCGTCCTTATTTGCAAGCGCCCATTGGTCTGCACAGCACCACCAAATTCTTGCGCTCATTGGGCGAACTGCTCGGCCTCGATCCCGAGCCCTTCATCGAAAGAGAAAAGCACAGCACCATCAAGCCCATCTGGGATTTGTGGCGCTCTGTCACCCAAGACTTTTTTGGCACCGCCAACTTTGGCGTGGTTGCCAACGAAACTTACACGCGCGGTATTCGCCACTTCTTAGAAGACGAAATGGGCCTGCCCTGCAACTTTGCCATCTCGCGCATCGCGGGTGCCAAAACAGACAACGCCGAAGTGCGCAAATTGGTCACGGAAAAAACACCACTCATTTTGTATGGCAGCTACAACGAGCGTATTTATTTGGCCGAGTGCGGCGGTGGCGGCATGATGAAAACCAGTTTCATTCCTGCCAGTTTTCCATTGCCCATTATTCGTCGCCATACCGGCACGCCTTTCATGGGTTATGCCGGCGCCACTTACATCATTCAAGAGTTTTGCAACGGCCTGTTCGATGCCTTGTTCCACATCCTGCCATTGGGCACGGAGATGGACAAGATCGAAGGCACCTTGGGTCGCTCTGCGCCCAATACCACCGTGCCGTGGGAGCCCGAAGCGCAAGACAGATTAGAGGCTTTGTTGGAACAACAACCCGTGTTGGTTCGAATTTCAGCAGCCAAGCGAATGCGCGATCAAGCAGAGCGAGATGCACGGGAAACCGGCCGCTCTCATGTAGAGGCAGAAAGATTCACAGAATTGTTCGGTCAAGCGAATGAAGGAGCACATGCATGAAAGATGTGAGCCTGAATTCACTGAGCCGTCCAATCCTTCGGCCTGGCCGAGGGTCCACCTGTTGCGGTGTCAGAGCCACAACAGTTCATCCTGTATCCGCAAGGGTGCAGGGAGTCGCCGAAAGGCATTTAGAAAGAGGCACAAACTATGACTGATGCAGCTAACCCTTCAGGGCTGTCAGACGAAGAAGCCCAAGAGTTTCACCAGTACTTCATACAGGG
>CALCBL010000257.1 GCA_937897495.1 uncultured Burkholderiales bacterium | reverse complement strand
CTGCGCCAATGATGCCTACTTTTTGAATGATCATGATTTGAGAAATGAAAAGTTATGAAGAGAGTCAATTGATAAAAAGTTCGTTGTCATGCTCTGAAGCGCTTTCGGGTTAAAGCCAAAGCCACCCAAAATGCCACCCCTGAAACGCCCACTAGCAAACTCAGATTACCAGCCACATTGCTTGGCCACTGGTCTAAAAACATCGGTCTGACCAATTCAACGGCTGCCGTCAAAGGCAAAAAGTCTGTGACGCGTTGCAACCAGTCAGGTAGCTGCGTGCGCGGAAAGTAAATGCCCGATAAAAACATCATGGGCGTTAAAAACAAGGTGAAGTAGTACGTGAAAAAGTCATAGCCTTTGGCCAGAGCATTGAAGATCAGCGCAATGCAACTGAAGGTCACGCCCACCATCCACAACACCGGCCATGCCAACAACAGCTTCCAACTGTGGCTGATGCCCAAGACCAGCATGACCCCCAAAATAGCGGTCACGGTGAACAGTGCTTTGAACGAAGCCCACAACATTTCGGCCATGACCACATCGTCCAAACGCACTGGCGCGTTCATGATGCCGTCCCAGGTTTTTTGCATGTGCATGCGCGAAAAGGCGGAATACAAGGCCTCAAACGAAGCGGCGTTCATGGCGCTCATGCAAATGCTGCCACTGGCCAAGAACAAGATGTAGGGCACTTGCTGACCGCCCGTAGTCACCTCTCCCACCAAAGCGCCTAAGCCATAGCCAAAGGCCACCAACCACATGAGGGGCTCGGCAATGTTACCCACCAGGCTGGGGAGCGCCAGCTTGCGCCACACCAAAAGGTTGCGCAAGAAAACAGGCCACCAGCGCATGGACAATTGCGGCGGCGCCCATACAGATGGAATCACATGTTGTTTGCGCATCATGCGTTCTCCCTGATTTGTCGGCCGGTCAGTTTCAAGAACAAGTCTTCTAAGTTGGCAGGGCGATGCAAGCTTCGAACCTGCGGCCATGCCTGCAAAGCCATGAGCAAAGGCTGGGCTTGCGACGTGTAGAAGAAAGCCGTTTCGCCGCTGATTTCAACGCGTGCGGCATGTTGCCTTAAAGGCGAGTCCTCGTCGGCCAAGGCCAAAGCACCTTGCCCATACAACTCAACCACATCGGGTTCTAAGTGCTGTGCAATCAAATCGCGCGGCTTGCCTTCGGCTATTTTTTTGCCATGGTCAATGACCAACAAGCGATCGCACAATCGCTCTGCTTCGTCCATGAAATGGGTGGTCAGCAAAATAGATTTGCCTTCTTGCATGAGCATTTGCAAACGCTCCCACATGAGGTGCCGCGCTTGCGGGTCAAGCCCTGTGGTGGGCTCATCCAACATCAACATTTGCGGTTGATTGATAAGCGCACGCGCCAAACTCAAGCGGCGTTTCATGCCGCCAGACAGCTCTCCCGGCTTGGCTTTGGCTTTGCTGGTCAAAGCGCCAAACTCCAACAGGGTGGCAATCCTGGATTTGATGTCGCGGTCTTTCATGCCGAAGTAACGGCCATACACCAGCAAATTTTCTTCGGCGGTGAAATCAGGATCTAAGGTGTCCATTTGAGCCACAACGCCCAAACGCGCCTTGATGGCCAAGGCTTCGTCGGGCATGGACAAATTCTCAAAATAAGTGATGCTGCCAGCGTCGGGGGCTGTCAATCCCAGGCACATTCGAAGGGTGGTCGTTTTGCCAGCACCGTTGGGGCCAATGACGCCCAGACATTCTCCGGGTGAGATGTGAAACGAAAGATCGTCCACGACGGTGTTGCTGCCAAAACTTTTGACCAAGTTTTCGACATTCAATAAATAATTCATGCCTTGATTGTGCCTCGGAGATACCTGCTAAGTGATGACCCAAGTCAGGTTTAAAAAAGCAAGCACCCCCTATCAACCAGGGGCTTGAAGGCTGCTTGCCAGTCCCAAATTAATATGTATACTTATTAAATCAAAGAAAATCCCTAGGAGACTGACCTTGAACCCCTCTCACACAGCTGATTCTTTAGGCCGCTTAGAAGACTTGCCGGCAGACTACATTGCCGACATGACCGCCTTGTCGATTGCGCCTTTGTGGCCTCAATTGCGGGGCCTGTTGCCTCGCGGCAAGCCATCACGTGCCACTCAGCCCTTTGTTTGGCATTACAAAGATGTTCGCCCCCAGTTGATGCGCGCCGGGGAACTGACGCCCATCGAAAAAGCCGAGCGCCGCGTGTTGGTGCTGTGCAACCCAGGGCACGGCATTGAAAAGTTGGTGGCCACCCCGAACATTTACGTTGGCATGCAGTTGATATTGCCGGGCGAAGTGGCCCCCAACCACCGTCACACGCCCAGCGCAGTGCGTTTTGTGGTGGAAGGCGAAGGCGGTTTCACCACCGTGCAAGGCGAGAAATGCCCCATGCACAAAGGCGACTTGATCTTGACGCCTGCCGGTTTGTGGCACGAACACGGCCATGAGGGCCAAGGCCCCGTGGTGTGGATGGATGCACTGGACTTGCCCATGGTGTACGGCATGGAAGCCTCCTACGCCATTGAAGGACCCTCGCAGAATGCCAGCCCAGATTTGGACGCCTCGCAAACCAAATACCAACGTGCAGGCCTGGTGCCTTTCAGTTCATTGAGCCAATCGGTGCGCGCGCCTTATCCCCAAATTCGCTACCCTTGGGTGGATGTGCGCAAAGCCTTATTGGCCCTCGAAAAAGGCACGCCCAAAGACGATGCCGTTCAACTGGCTTATGTCAACCCAGAAACAGGCGCGCCTTGTTTGCCCACTTTGGGGTTTTCTGCGCAATTGTTAAGAGAGGGTCTCGACTTCAGTCCACGCCGCCGTTCAGCCAGTTCGGTCATGCACGTCATTGAAGGCCGCGGCGAGTCTGAGATCGACGGCGTAAGCTTGAAATGGTCGGAAGGCGATACGGTGGCCATTCCCACACACGCTCAAATTAAGCACCGCGCCAGCAACGGCCAAGCCTATCTTTTCCATGTAGACGATGCACCTACTCAGCGCGCATTGGGCTTCTATCAGGAGTTCTCTGCATGAGCAGCACGGGCAAAAAATTCATTGTGGTGGGCGGCGGTATTGGCGGTTTGGCTGCGGCAGTCGCAATCAGTCAAC
>CALCBL010000256.1 GCA_937897495.1 uncultured Burkholderiales bacterium | reverse complement strand
AAACTTGCAGGTAAGTTGGTGCCACTGATCTGGATGCCGTCCGCATTCTGCTGCACGGCTTGCACTTCTGAATCAAGGCGCAATTCAGCCAGGCCTGAGCCAATTATTTTTTGCAGCAACACACGATGCAAATCAGCACGGTGCACGGTGACATAAGGTGCGCCATAGGTGTCGAGGCTTCGCTGTCCTAAACGCAGCGAGCCAATGACTTGCCCAGTTTGAGTGTCTTTGGCCTCTAGCCTGTGCGGCGTAAACCCAATTTCTTTGAGGTCTTCAGCCAAATCCCAAGCATGCAAAGTGCGCGTCACATTGGGGCCCATCTGAATACCCGCACCTACTTCAGAGAAAGTGGCTGCGCGCTCAAGCACCTGCGGCTTGGCACCGGTTTGGCCACATGCCAATGCGGCAGCGAGCCCACCAATTCCACCACCCACAATGATCATCGTATTTTCCACAAGCTTGATTTTGCAACGATCTGATTGCACAAACGCTGTGTCCCATCAAAAAAGCCCAAAAGACCGAAATCTTTTGGGCTTAAGCACAGTGCTCAGCGCGCAGTTTTAGGCAGCGACACCCTTGGCTACTTCTGCGTACTCTTCGATCTTGTCGAAGTTCATGTACTTGTAGATCTGAGTTCCATCTTTGTTAATTTCAGTCATGCTAGATTGGTACTCTTCTGTGGTTGGAATGCGACCCAGCTTGGAGCTGATGGCTGCAACCTCAGAGGATGCCAAATACACGTTGGTGTTTTTGCCCAAGCGGTTGGGGAAATTGCGTGTTGAAGTTGAGACCACCGTAGCACCCTCACGCACTTGAGCTTGGTTGCCCATGCACAAGGAGCAGCCTGGCATTTCGGTGCGTGCGCCAGCAGCGCCAAATACGCCGTAGTGACCTTCTTTGGTTAATTCGGCAGCGTCCATTTTGGTGGGCGGCGCAATCCACAACTTCACGGGAATGTCACGCCTGCCTTCAAGCAACTTAGAGGCTGCGCGGAAGTGACCGATGTTGGTCATGCAAGAGCCAATGAAGACTTCGTCAATCTTGGTGCCCGCCACATCTGACAACAACTTGGCGTCATCTGGATCGTTAGGGCAGCACAAGACAGGCTCTTTCAACTGGTCCATGTCGATGTCTAGCACATGGGCATACTCGGCATTGGCATCGGCCTCGAGCAAGTGAGGGTTGGCCAACCAAGCTTCAACCGCTTTGATGCGGCGCTCAAGCGCTCGCTTGTCGTTGTAGCCTTGCGCAATCATGTTCTTCATCAGAACGATGTTGGAGTTCAAGTATTCTTTCACGGGCTCTGGGTTGAGCTTCACGGTGCAACCCGCTGCAGAGCGCTCAGCAGAGGCATCTGACAACTCAAACGCTTGCTCAACCTTCAAGTCTGGCAATCCTTCAATTTCCAAAATACGACCCGAGAACTCATTGATCTTGCCTGACTTGGCAACCGTCAGTAAGCCCGCCTTGATGGCGTAGTAAGGAATAGCGTGAACCAAGTCGCGCAATGTAATACCAGGCTGCATCTTGCCCTTGAAGCGAACCAGAATAGATTCGGGCATGTCCAAAGGCATGACACCTGTGGCCGCGCCGAAGGCTACCAAGCCAGAGCCTGCAGGGAAAGAAATACCAATCGGGAAACGTGTGTGCGAGTCGCCGCCTGTACCTACAG